>JAKBDW010000207.1:0-4508 GCA_021834245.1 Pseudomonadota bacterium | reverse complement strand
ATCCCCGACTGCTCGACGGCCGGCATGCGGAACGCGCGGCGCAATTGGCGCGCAACACCTACGAGCTCACCGCTTTTCTAACCACGGTTGCCAAGCCAAAACACATTCCCGGAACCTTCCGCGGGACCGTGACTTATCACGATTCCTGCTCGGCGCAGCGAGAGCTTGGCATTCAGGCGCAGCCGCGCGCCCTGCTAGCGCGCATGCCAGGGGTGAGGCTCGTAGAAATGCAAGATCGCGACGTCTGTTGCGGCTTTGGTGGTGCGTTTTCGGTCAAATTTGGCGACATCTCCGCGCACCTCGCGGACAACAAGTGTGCGCGCATTGCCGAAACGGCAGTGGACGCAGTCGCCGGCGGCGACCTCGGATGCCTTCTCAATATCGAGGGACGCCTGCGGCGCCGCGGTGATCGCACAACTCGCGTGCTGCACGTCGCGGAACTGCTGGCGGGCGAAGAGCGAAACTGACATGCAGGTGAATTCCCGCCAATTCCGCCAGCGTGCCGCGATAAACCTGGCAGATGCGCGGCTGCAACGGGCGCTGCTGCGTCTGCAGGAAAAGTTCGTGCGCGGTCGTACCGCAGCGATCGCTGAAATCGACAACTTTGAAGCGCTGCGCGATGCCGGCACGGCCATACGCGATCGCACACTTACCGATCTGGACCTCTATCTCGAACGCTTCGAGGAGCGCGTTATAGCGGCCGGCGGCAGCGTGCACTGGGCACAGGATGCCGCACAGGCGCAGGACATTCTCATCGATATCGCCCGCCAATACGGCGTGCAGCGCGTCGTCAAATCCAAGTCCATGGTAACTGAGGAATGCAACATCAACGAGGCGCTGGCCGGCGCCGGGATCAAAGTGGTGGAGACCGATCTCGGCGAGTACATTTTGCAACTTGCACATGAACCACCTTCGCACATAGTTGCCCCGGTAGTGCACAAGAGCAAGGAGGAAATCGCCGAACTTTTCCATACTCACCACAATGCGCCGCGCAAGAGCGACATCGCGGAACTGTGTCGCGAGGCACGCGAGGTGCTTAGGCCGGGTTTCCTCAGCGCCGACATGGGAATCAGCGGTGCGAATTTCCTGGTGGCCGAAACCGGCTCCGTCGTCATACTTACGAACGAGGGTAATGGAAGACTTGTCACCACGCTTCCACCGGTACACGTGGCGATCACTGGCATCGAGAAAGTGGTGCCGACTCTCGCAGATCTGGTAGTGCTTTTGCGCCTGCTACCGCGTTCGGCCACCGGCCAGTCCATCACCAATTACGTATCTCTGCTGACCGGTGTGCGTGCGAGCGACGAACACGATGGGCCGCAACACTTCCACGTGATCCTCGTGGACAACGGACGCAGCCGGCTGCTTGCAGGGGATAACCGCAGCATGCTGCGTTGCATCCGCTGCGGCGCCTGCATGAATCATTGTCCGGTGTACCAAAGCGTCGGCGGCCACGCTTATGGCTCGGTCTATCCCGGGCCCATGGGCGCGGTACTGACACCGGCCTTTGCTGGCCTTGCGGCCAGCAGCGATCTGCCAAACGCCTCCACCTTCTGCGGCGCCTGCGCCGCCGTCTGCCCGGTGAAAATCCCGCTCCCCGATCTTATGCGAAACTTGCGCGAGCGCGAGTTGGTGGAGCGACTACGGCCGTTGCGCGAGCGGCTGATGCTACGCCTTTGGATCTGGACTGCGAGTCACCCACGCGTCTATCACGCGGTGACACGCCTCGTCGTGCGCGCACTGCACCGCTTGGCGGGTAGGGAGGGCCTGCTGCACCACCTGCCAGGCGCTGCCGGCTGGACCAAACTGCGCGACCTGCCAGCACCGGCTGGCGACACTTTTCATGCGCTTTACCAGCGCCTGGGCCGCCATGAGCAGCCGTGATGCGATTCTCGGCCGCATTCGCGCTGCGCTGCGGCGGCCCGCCGGCGTCGAAACGGCAATCAGTGCCATGGATGCGTACGAGCACACTCCGGCGCATGGCCCCCTGCCGAATCACGACGCGGATCTGGTAAACGGCTTCATTGCGCGCGCCGGCGCGTTAGCCAGCTGCGTTGTCGGACCAGTCCCCGCAAGCAGCGTCCCGGCGGCGGTCGCTGACTATCTTAACGGGCAGCATCTGCCACTGCGTGCCGTGTGCTGGCCGATACTCGCGACGCATGACTGGCGAGCGGTCGGCGTCGACGTAACGGCGCGGCCGGCGCAAGCAAGCGATGCCGTAGGCATTACCGCCGCATTCTGCGCCGTCGCCGAAACCGGCAGCCTGCTGCTGTTGTCGGGGCACGATTCTGAAGCCACGCTCAGTTTGCTGCCGGAAACCCACATCGCAATTGTTCCGGTCGGGCGCGTCGTGGCGCACCTGGAAGATGCCTTCGACCTGCTGCGGCATGAGCATCGCGCAATGCCGCGTGCGGTGAATTTTGTCTCCGGGCCTTCGCGCACAGCCGACATTGAGCAGACCGTCACGCTGGGCGCACACGGACCTTATCGCGTACTGATTGTCCTGACAGCGCCTTAGGCGCCGCATGGCCAAACCTGGAGGGCGCCATGACTCAACCTGTCCTGTCACTTTGGATCAACGGTCGTCCCACGCCAAGCCTCGGGCAGCGCCTCGGGGATGTCTTTGACCCTGCCAGCGGCGAAGTAATCCGTCGCGTTCCATTGGCCAACGCGGCCGATATCGATAAGGCGGTGAGCGCCGCACGCACTGCTTATCCCGCCTGGCGCGAGACAACCCCATTACGGCGCGCGCGCGTGCTTATGCGATTCCGCGAGCTTATGGAACAGCAGCGCGAGGAAATTGTACGCCTGGTGAGCGAGGAGCATGGCAAGACCCTGCTGGATGCCGCAGGCTCACTGCAACGCGGAATCGAAGTGATCGAATTTGCCAGCGGTATTCCGCATCTTCTGAAAGGCGATCAAGCCGAAGATGTCGGCCGCGGCGTGGATTGTCACTCGCTGCTGCAGCCGGTCGGCGTCTGTGCCGGCATCACGCCATTCAACTTTCCGGTCATGGTGCCGTTGTGGATGTTTCCCGTAGCCATAGCCTGCGGCAACACGTTCATCCTGAAACCATCGGAGAAAGTACCGTCGGCCAGTCTGCGCATGGCGCAGCTTTTCCACGAGGCCGGTCTGCCGAATGGCGTGTTCAATGTCGTTCCCGGGGACAAGGAGGCGGTCGACGCGCTGCTGCGACACCCGGGAGTGAACGCCATCTCCTTCGTCGGCTCGACCCCTGTGGCAAAACATATTTACGAAACCGCAGCGCACCATGGCAAGCGTGTTCAGGCGCTGGGCGGCGCCAAAAATCACGCGGTGGTCATGCCCGACGCCAATCTCAGGTTCACGGCCGACGCGCTGGTCGGCTCGGCCTACGGCTCGGCAGGCGAGCGCTGCATGGCAATTTCGGCTGTGGTGGCGGTGGGTGAGGTAGCTGATCCGCTGGTGCAGTTACTCAAGGAAAATGCTGCGCGCCTCAAAGTCGGACCTGGCACGATGCCTGATGTAGATATGGGACCGCTCATTACCGCAGTCCATCGAGACAGGGTACAAAGCTACATCGATAGTGGCGTTGCCGCCGGCGCGCTACTGGCACTTGACGGCCGCGCGCTCGCAGCACACGGACATGCGCGTGGATTTTATCTCGGTCCCACGCTGTTCGACCACGTCACGGCGGACATGCAAATTTACCGTGAGGAGATCTTCGGACCAGTGCTCATCGTGCTGCGCGTCGACAATCTGGACGCTGCAATACGCCTCATCAACGACAACCCGTATGGCAACGGCACCGCCATATTCACGCGCTCCGGCTACCATGCTCGCCGCTTCGAGCACGAAATCGAAGTCGGAATGGTCGGCGTGAACGTTCCGATACCGGTACCAATGGCATTTTTCTCATTTGGCGGCTGGAAGGCGTCCCTTTTCGGCGACTTGCACGTGCACGGAATGGAAGGAGTGAATTTCTACACTCGCACCAAGGTTGTAACGACCCGCTGGCCGGCCACTGACGAACGTGGCGGCGGACTGGTCATGCCGACGCATTGAATGTCGTAACACAGCAAAATTGCAGCTATTGGCAAGACGCTCCCAGTGTCAGGTCGGAAGCAGGTGCAGCCATGCGATCATCCTGAGCGTTTCGCAGCCCAGTGCAGATAAAGTGCGGGAATAAGGTTGGTGCTGAGCAGTGAAGCCCACAGAACCCCGCCAAGGATAACTACCGCGAGCCCCTGCTCCGGCTGCGCCCCGAGCCCCCAGCCCAGGGCTGTTGGCAACATACCCAGCACAGCTGTCAGAGTGGTCAATACGATTGGCCGGAAGCGCACAGCAACAGCCTCGCGAACTGCGCTCTCCCTATCCATACCACGTTGCTCTGCCTTGCGCGCCCGGTGCAAGAGCACGATGCCGTGATTCAGGCAGACTCCGATGAGCGTCAGGAATCCGATCAGCCCGGTGGCATTCATACCGATGCGGCTTAATCCCAAAGCCAGTGCGCCGCCACCGAATGCAAG
>JAKBDW010000196.1:0-4509 GCA_021834245.1 Pseudomonadota bacterium | reverse complement strand
CAGGGAGACGCCACGATGAATATCACGATGATTGCGCGATGGAGCCTGCTGATCGGCCTGATCGGCAGCGCGTCGCTCGTGCCCGTCCGTGCAACCAGCACAGCCGATGTCTACGCGCCGCTGCGACTGTACGAGGGCGCCTGGCAAGTCACGCAGACCACGCCCGCCCCCAAGAAGCCCGATCGGCTTATCAACGACTGCGCGAAAATCGGGCGCTACTTCGCCTGTCAGCAGACCGTAAACGGCAAACCCGGCCCGCTTGTGGTGTTCATTCCAGACGCCCCGCCCGGCCACTATCACACTCAGATCGTGCTGCCCGACGGCGCCGCGCTCGGCCCGCCCGGCGCTCTTACCATCGCCGGCGACCACTGGACCTATCTCGGCAAGCCCGATGCCAAGGGAGTGCGCTACCGTACAATCAACGTCTTCAGCGGTCGCGACCGCATCCATTTCGTAAGCGCGCGTTCCCCTGATGGCAAGACCTGGACGGTGACGATGGCGGGGAATGAGATGCGTGAGCAGTGATGACATCGATGCGCGAACATCGGCATGCTGCGGACCGACGTGGAAAGACCGCTGCTGACCCTGGGCGGTCGGCTGCGAATGACGGCTTACCGGCATTCCAATTGGCTCGCCTGTAGTCCTCGGACCTAAACGGCAAATCGCTCACAGTTGATAGGCTAATTGACGCGAATGCTTTCGCATACTTCTTCGCTGCGTACCAATTCGCTTCGTCGAATTACCTTACGAACGAGCAAGCTGTCTCTTTCGAACCATAGTTCACAGTCAGGCCCCTTTGAATGTCGAGCCGTAATTGCATGGCAAGTGCGGCGTCTACAAGCTCAGCGATGGCATCATGGAGAACCCAATGGCAAACGGCGTCTTGGTGTTCAAGGGGATGAGGGTGGGCGTGCAGGACGGCGATTTAGCGATTGAGGAGGACGAATCCGGAGCGGCGAGCGGAAAGCTTATTCTATCTACCGCTTACAACGTCCTGCCCCTATGGCTGCGGGTTGCAGATGATGAACTGCGCCACGCCAAGACAGCGGCGGACGCGGTAGCCAGGCGTTGGAGCAGTGATGACGATATCAATCGAGAACTGTTGGTTGCAGAGCTTGAGCCATCAATGCAGGTTGCAGTGGCTTGTGGTATCGCGCTCGACGGGTTGTACGACCAGCTACGCCCCTACGCGAAATTGACCAACACCGAAATTCAAAAAATGAGGGTCAATAGGACTAAACGAGCAGCGCACATCACCGAGATCATCAGGCGAGTCTATAAAATTGACAGCAAGAAGCTGCCTGATCTCACGCAGAAAGTCGAGAGTGTTATAAGTTATCGCGACAGGGCAGTTCATCCATCCTTTAAATTGGAACGGTCATGCACCCGCCCGGACATCCCGGTTGGAGTAGATTGGAAATTCTCGCTCTACCGCTACTCCAACGCGAAGCAGTGCCTAGTCACGACAATGACCCTATTTCTTTACCTGTACGAGAAAAAGAGTGGCACTCGTGAGGTAGACGAGGAAATGGAACACATAGTGGCGGCTCTGGAGCAGCTCAATCTAATCCAACGGAAGGCTTCGGCCACAACTCGCACTGAGATCTCTTAGCCTTCTTGAGCTTCACGAATGTATTACCACATCGGGGAATGCCGGATAACAGAACAAGCGCACGACAGCACGGAATTTCTTATTCTGGCTCAATTGGCGTCCTCACGGACGAGCCGTGGAGCCACCAATCACAGGAAGGCGCGGACAAACGACCGCTGCGAGGAAAGTCTGACCGCGCCGCGAATATCTCCAGTTGGGCGGCAGCCGCCTGTCGAAGCTTTCGACCCAAAGCGGACGTTGACCACAATCCCCCAACGCGGCACCATCCATCCACAATGCTTACATCATTGGCATCCTTGCGGGTACATACGTGTATTAGCCTTGGAGCACAACTCCAATAACGGAGCCGTCAATGCAGCTCGAATCGTTTCGTATTACTAATTTTCGCTCAATCAGCGACAGCGGTGACGTTGAGGTATCGAGAATCACGGCACTGTTGGGCCGGAATGAAAGTGGAAAGTCAAACTTGCTGCTTGGTCTGTGCACGCTTAATCCGGCTGAAGGATTCGTAGCGCTGAATTCGACAAAGGACTTCCCGCGACATCGGCGATTGACTGATTGCACGGACGAAACGCCGGTAGTTAGTTCTCGCTGGAGGCTGAATGAGTTGGAGCGGCAGGAGCTCATCGCGATGCTTCCGCGAGCCTCTTCAGTGACTCACATCGATATCGGTCGCAACTACGCTGCAACGCGTTGGGTAGACCTCCATCTACCGACGATCGAATTCAATCAGACGAACGTGCAGGGCAAGATCACCAAGATCGTTGCTGCCGTCAGCGCTGCGGCGGGCAAACTCGAGGAAGCTCCGCGTCAGACACTGGAAGCCGCGGCAACGACTTTTTCGACTTCGGCAGTCGTGACCTGCCCTGAGCTTGATTGGGCAAAGAAGGCAATGCCGGCCCTTGCCGCACTTAGAAAATCAATGGATGTGGCTAACGTAGCAATCCCCGAGAACCAGGAAGTGCTGATCAACGAAGTAGAAGAACTGGCGCGTACGATCAGCGTCGATGTAGATGCTAAAGCGAAGGCTAGACACTGGGCCACGGCAAAGCTTCCGAAGTTCATCTATCTGGCGGAGTACCCTGAGTTGTCTGGTCACCAAGACGTCGCGCAGTACATTCAGCGAAAGGCGCAGAACCAATTGACCCAAGCTGACAAAGATTTTGCAAAGCTGTGCAAGGTTGCCGGATTGGATATAGACAAGCTCCACCGGTTACAGGGCGAACAAAAATCCGAGGAACGTAATCAGCTAGCAAATCGCGCGAGCGCAGTCGTGACACAGGAGATCCGGAAGCTGTGGAAGGATCGCGCTCTGAAAGTCCGCTTCAACCTTGATGCTTCACACTTCGACACGCTCATTTCCGACCCAACGAGCACCTACGATGTTGAGGTCAACCTTGATGAGCGCAGCCGCGGTTTCCGCTGGTTTTTCTCGTTCTACATCACTTTTGACGCAGATACCGATGGCGGTGCGGCAAAGGATGCGATCTTGCTTCTGGATGAGCCAGGTTTGCACCTGCATATCCAGTCGCAGAAAGACTTGCTCGCCCACTGGCTGTCGGACTTCGACAACCAGATTATTTACACAACCCACTCGCCCTTCATGGTGCCTGTACACGCGCTCGACTGGTTGCGCACTGTCAACATCAACGAGGCGACGGGCACCACCGTCACGAATGATCCAACTGGCGATGCGCGCACATTGGCGCCGATCCGTGCCGCGCTCGGCTATCACTACGCCGACACGCTATTCATCGCTGCGAACAACCTTATCGTAGAGGGCGTAACGGACTGGTGGATTCTAGAGGCCGCGTCCACGTACGTCGTCAACGCGGGCCAACCTGGTTTGCCCGCCGGCATGGCCGTTTGTCCAGTGGATGGAGCCCCGAAAGTTCCTCCCATGGTGAGCCTGCTCTCCGCACAAAGGTTGAATGTGCTTGTCCTGTTCGATGAAGAAGCGCAGGCGCGCACTGTGGGCAAAGAGATGGTGACGACCAAGCTGATCCGCGAGGACAACGTAATGTTCGTGTCTCAAGCATTTGCGGATAATCCGCCGCAGGACGCGGACATTGA
This sequence comes from Pseudomonadota bacterium, assembly GCA_021834245.1. Classification (GTDB taxonomy): domain Bacteria; phylum Pseudomonadota; class Gammaproteobacteria; order Acidiferrobacterales; family UBA6901; genus JAJXUF01. Next base: position 824 of record JAKBDW010000196.1, on the reverse strand, counting down.
AGACCTCATTGACCCCGCTGTTTACGAACGACTTGCCCGAGACAGTTACGCGTCCGAACTCGACGGCAAGAATCTCCAGCTGAATTCAAAAATACCCCGCATCGTGAGGCGTCTTGAAGCTGCATTTGAAAGTATCGGTGTGACATTTCACAAGACCCGAGTTGCAGGCCTGTTCTTCCGCGCTATGGCAACCGATCCGAGATCGGTGATGTCGACCGAGTCCCTGGCGCGGTTTAAAAAGTTGTTCGATCTGGTCCGTACGCGCCTCGACAAGTCACTGGAACGCCAAGCCGGCCCGTTTCACTAAGTCATTATGGACAGATCGTCCTTGCGTGCCTGAGCGTCCTCTTTTGGCCGGAAGCGGAAGTTTACATGTCGCTTACTCACATTGCCCCTGCGCAGTAAATATGGCGCCCCTCGCGGGACGCCATATGAATGCGCAATTCAGAGCAGGTTCTTTTCCGCGAACGAGATCACTTCCTCCCCGGCGACGATCAGATGATCCAGAACCCGGATATCCACAAGCGCAAGCGCGTCCTTCAGCCGTCGCGTGATGAGTTCATCCGCTTGGCTCGGCTCGGCGACGCCGCTCGGGTGGTTATGTAGGTTATGCGCCCCTGACGGTTTTGCGTCCTTCAGCGCCAATAGCCCTGATATGGTTCGGTTTTATCCGGGTGTCGGCCACATAACGATGACAGTGGCGGACGCTACCCACTCCTTGTCCAAAACAGAGGGGTGGTTGTTATGTTGGAGCATTACTTTTCCCGGCCTTCGACGATTGATCGCATTCGGGCTCTATGGCTCGGAGCGCCGATCAGTCGGTA
>JAKBDW010000393.1:0-4520 GCA_021834245.1 Pseudomonadota bacterium | reverse complement strand
TCGTGATGTATGCCCCACCACAAGGATCGGGTCTATGCGGTCGTGTGCGATTATCCGCTGCAATGGCGCCAAATAGATTGAAGTTGGGTTTAGGCCAGCGGGCGGCCGATCGGGAACATCTGGGCCGAGCGTCATTATCTGGATCCGGTCGTGTTCGAAGACTTTAGGAATGGCACTATTGCGCTGGACCGCCGGCGAGGATTCCCTGGCGCGTGTGGAGTCCACGATAGCCAGATGTTTGCGTGCTTTTTGCGTGATTCAGTGTTGCTCGTTATGCGCCGTCGTGACAAATGCAACGATATCCCCTCAACGTTGGGACAGGCCCGTATCCAAATAGACAACCCGCCGGACCAGTTCGGACTTGTTGTTCACGCTGAGCTTATGGTAACTGCGTGCGAGGTGGTTGCGCACGGTATGCGGCGAGAGCTCGAGGGCGGCGGCAATTGCCGCATACGTGGCGCCTCGTGCATAGCGGAGAACAATTTCACGCTCGCGCAACGAGAGACTGTCGAGCGCATTTTCCGCTTGGATCTTGAGGTAACGAAACGGCCCCTTGCATGTGACGTTGAGTTTCAGATGCGCCATTCTGCAACTTGTCGCCTGTTGGACGGATTCCAGCAGTACCCCCGGCAATAAGCCTCCCTTCCAATCCGGCCGATATTCACGCAAAGCGCGCATGAACTCCGGCGTGGCGTCGCGCAGGAAGCCCCGTTCATCCGCCACTGCCCAGCCTCGGTCCCGCGCGGAGGCGTCGCTAACGACATTGCGCAGTCGCACGCTGCGGTGGGCCTCGATCAAATGCGGCATCAGAAGTTCCATGGCATACCGTTCGGTCTCCCTAAAGGGCTGCGTCGGACTGTGCCGCCACACCGTGAGAAACTCGGATAAGAACAACAGCGGTTCGATGTGCAACGTTCCAAGCGACCATTCGATCCCGTAAGGCTTGCAAAACTTGCGGTACAGCTCGGTCTTCACAAAACGGGTTCGCGTCGTAAGGTCAACCAGGTTGATGGTCACCCCAGGATTGGCAATCAGCGCGGCGCGAAAAATATCCCGCTCCATGTAAGATGGATATTCGGCCAGAATGGACTCGTCGCAGTTGTGCAAATGCAGTTGGTGGATCTCTTGTGGTTCGGTCGATGCGATACCCCACCACGCCGAATCAAATGGAATCACTTCACTGATTTGTTGCAGCGCCCGGGATTGGAATTTCTCGTAAATTGCGTCGCGGCCGGCGCGGTGCAAATTCAGAATCAGGTCACTTAGGCCATGCACATTCAAGTCGGCATGATTCTGCACGGGGGCTTGCGTCATCATGGGTTGTAAGCGGTTGAGCGAGCTTTCAATTGCCGGCGTTTTCCGCGGTCATCGAGAAGCCGAATTCGATATCGGTGAGATGGGACATTCCGCTCCGCATGACGACATTGCCCGGCGGACCGCCGCCGGTTGCTTGTTCTTGCGGCGGCGTCTTCAGCGCTGCCCTGCGAGGACGCTCCGGTGAAGTAATCGCTGGTGATCACGGCCATGACAACGCCGCGTCGCTTATTGGAGCGTGTGCGTAAGTGACGCGAAAAGGCCATGCAAATTTCCCCACGAGATATGGAATGCGGTACTTACGGTACGCGCGAAATGACGGGGAAATGCGTCACGCGAGAAACGTTATCTTTGGGGCCGATGCTGCGAGCACAACCCCGCTCACCGATGCGCGGACCGTAACCGAACCTGTCGAAGGCGTCGCTGACCGATGCCCCGGCTGCGGCGACGAAATCGCCGCAGCCGGGGCTCGACTTTGCGGGATGCTCAGCTCGCCTTGCGGCGGCGGGTGAAGCCGATGGCCGCTAAACCGAAACCGAACAAGGCGATCGTCGCAGGCTCCGGGACGCCGACGGGTGGCGGTGAGTTCGGCGTGTAATTGGCACCACTCATACTCGTGATCTGCGCGCCATCTGCGCCGGTGAAGGTGATTGCGGGGTCGATGTTCAGAAAGGCACCCAAGTTGGCCTCTCCTGCAACCGACGCAATATAGGCGAACTGACCGCCCGACAGATTGCCATACGTAAGGTTAAGCGAATAAGTCATGTTTGCACTGGGCGTGGGACCGTAGTATCCATTGTCGCTCGAGGCGAATACACCACAGTTCCCTATAGAAGTACTACCAGAGGCGGCGCAATCGTAAACCGTCCCACCACTAACCCAGGTAGCTGGACTGAAATTTCCCGTATTAATCAAAAGCAGCGATATCGTTTGATTAATGAGATTCTGGTTCAGGGAATTGTTCGGGGTACCGGTCGAATGGACACTCATCGAGAGCGTGCCGATAACCGTATTGGCGGAAATGCCGGTCGGCAAGCCGCTAACGGTCAACGTGTCCCACATTTCGGCTGTAGCAAAAACTTGGGTCTGAGCCCCCGTTGAATCGGCCGGCGCGGATTGCAGGTTTATCCCAAGCTGGTTTGTGGAAAGGCTGGCCGTTGAGCTGGCTGACGACCCATCCGGTGGGTTGGGGACATAATTGCCGTTAATGTACGAAAGACTGTGACCCGCAATCGTATCCGATTGACTCACAACTTGGTTCGTGTAGATCGCTGAACCCGCAGGCGGCCCCGCGTTCGGTGGCGTGACGTACCAGTTGTTGTAATTGACCAAGCCGTGGTAATAGGAGCCCGATATTTCCGTGCCGTAGGTAATTGCTGCTGCCGATGGAGTGATAGCCGTCGCCTGCGCGCTCGGGGAAACCGTCCCAAGCAACAAGGCGATCCCGCCGCCGTAAATCGATAATGCCGCGGCGTTTTGAAAAAAAGCGAATTTGTGATTCATTTTGCTGATCCCTGGATCCAATTTAATGCATGGTTGCGATTCGCCAACGTGCCGGACGATCTGCGGCGCCTGTTGACAAATATTTGGCGTTACATGGTATTCGGCGTTACCTGGTCGAAGTGTAAAGGCTCCTTTGTTAAGCGCGGGCCGCCAGCACTCCTGCGGTGCGACGGTGCGACGGTGCGACCCGCCATGACAACCTTAACGAAAGCATGAAGCGTGCCAGCGCCGAAAAATGGCAAGCAATCTGATGATTCGATTGAGGTAATAAATAAAGCCCTGAGCGCGCGGAAGGGAAAAGCGCGCAACGTGTAAAGCTTCAACTTGATACATTTGCACTAAGCCGGATACCCAACCTCGAGGCGGGCAAGCGTGAATCTCACCGAATCCTCGTTGCATGCACTGAAAGCCCACGGGGTGCGCTTGATCTTCGGCATCCCGGGGCATTTTGCGCTGCCGTACTTCCGCATCATCGAATCCTCGCGGATCTTGCCGCGCTACACCTTGTCGCACGAACCCGGGGGTCGGATTTGCCGCGGACGCCGCGGCGCGGATCGTCTGCGCACCCGCCGTCACCTATGGCGCCGGCGCCCTCAACATGCCAAATTCGGTAGCCGGCGCGTACGCCGAGAAGGTGCCGCTGGTGGTGTTGTCCGGCGCGCCGGGCAAGGATGAAGCGAACTCCGGGCTGCTGCTGCACCACCAGGTCAAACGCATAGATTCCCAGTTCCAGGTGTTCAAGGAAGTCACCTGCGATCAGACCCGCCTCGACGCCGCCGCCCGGGCGCCCGACAAAATCGCCCGCGTACTCGCCAATTGTCTGCGCCGGTCGGAACCGGTGTACATCGAAATTCCGCGTGACATGGTTGGCGTCGAATGCGCCAGCGTGATCCCTCAGACTCCATTCGCGCCGGATCCCGAGGCATTGGACGCCTGTGTCGAGGATATCCTGGAGCGGCTCGCGCTCGCGCGATCCGCCGTGCTGATGGTGGGCGTGGAAGTGCGCCGATATCGTGATCGGGACGAACGTTCGATTCCTGTGGGAGGCTGGTCAGCGTCAACTATAAGTTTTGCGTGTTGCCTGACGCCGAAACTTATAGTTGACGCTGACCACACCCAGTTGCGCGGCACCACCAATCTCGCGCTCCGCGCGTCGGCCGTTCGCCAATACGATCCGCAGCAGAATCGATGCCGATGGCGTATCGCTCACCGTGACGCGCGCAAATCGCGGCGCAGGTCGCCGCTTCTTGACTGTGGCCGTCGTGCTCACCGCCCGCGCGCCCTCCGCCTCGACCCACTGACCGGTGCGGCGCAGAACTCGTCGCCATCGATACGCTCCATCGGCGTCAAACCCTTCGCGCCGAGCGTACTCGGCTATCGATATCCCGGATCCTTGCCAGCTGCGCCATCGCGCCAGCCACATCGCACTCATCGTCGCGCGCTGCTCCTGTGTCAACATGCCGCCGCCTCCTTCATGAAGTGAAGGCGACATGTCACCAGGAATCCGAAATCTACGACAGAATGTGGTTACTCCGACGTCCCCCCGCTTTCAGTAGCGGGCTGATCTAGAGTCTTCCGGCATTGTAGATGGCCTTGCGGCCAGTTGCTTCGCGTACTGGGCGGGCGTTAGCCCGCCCAGCGACTTCTTCGGTCTCTCGTCGTTGTATTCCTGTCTCCACGCCTCGATCACGGTGCGAGCGTGG
>JAKBDW010000188.1:0-4521 GCA_021834245.1 Pseudomonadota bacterium | reverse complement strand
AGCGCTTGCATTGGCCGCGAGATTGGTCTGGCTCGCCTTGGTGCCGACGTGCTTGACGGTGACGGTCTCGATCCCATGACCTGCGCTGTCAATGTCAAGCCTGATTTTGTCACCGGTCGAGATATCGGAGACCGACGTCACCTTGATGTTGGTCGCACCGGCAGGCGCCTCAGCCGCCAGATAAGCCTGGGTTCCTGGCTTGCCGACCGCTGTTACCGTAGCGACCTCGTAACGCTCCCGGGTTCTTGCGACAGCGGGGTAAGTTGCGCCATAGCCCAAGGCGATTTTTTCACCGACCACAAAGCCGGATACGCTGGCGATAGGCACATTCGTCGAGCCGGCCGGAATTGTGATCACCGGCCCGTCGGGAAGAGGTTGCCACAATGTCGTATGGTTGCTGGCCGCGGTTCCGAGGCTGGCAATCTTGCGGGTCTCTACGTTGGAGCCGCTGCCGATGCTGACGCTATCGCCGGCGGACATGCCCGTGGTGCTTCTGACGTGAATAGTGGTATCGCCTGCACGCGCAGGAACTGAAAGCCCGGAGTTGGAGAGGCCGAGCAGGTAGAAGCCGCCTTTCGCAAGCCTGGTTCCGTCCGGAATCTTGACGGTTGAGAAGATGGCCTGCTGGGCCGGATGCTCGGTCAGGCTCCAGTTGGATATATCCACGCTCTGCGAGTCGGCGTTGTAAAGCTCGATGAAGGAATCTGTCGGATTGGCGGGAGAGCCGGAACTAATGCGGAACTCATTAATTCTGACCGGGCTCACATTGCGCACTTTTTCGATCGCTGTTTCGGAGTGTTGGGCTCCGCTCATCGAGTCGGTCCATGCAACGTTCCCGACCAGGTCACCGTTGAAAGACGCCGGACCCGAGGTCACCTTGAACGTCGCGCTTACGCTTGCACCTGGGGCGACAGGATCGGCGAACGTCTTTGCCGTCTCGGTGGTGCCCGGGATGAAGGACGTCCACTGTTTGTCGGGCACTGCAATACTCAACCTGACACTCTTAGCGGGCGTACTCATGGTGTTTGTAAAGGTTACGGTAGTCTCCTCCGAGGACCCCGGAGAAAATTTCTGGAGTCCTGGCGGAGTGGCAGTAGCTGACGCGGGCGCAAGGCTCAACCGCGGCATGCCGTAACCGGCGGCCACTACGTTGGCCTGCACTCGTTGATCGGTTGTGTCGCTTGGGAAGGTGCCTGCGGCCGTCATAGCGCCTTCATAGAAGGTACCCTGCGAGCCGTTGCTGTTATCGCCGCCATTGCCCAGCAGGATCGCTCCCTGCTTGCGCATCGGGTCATAGGTGGCATCGACGCGCGGTCCATCGAACATGACTCTCAATGCACCCCGCTGCGCGTCGCCTCCCATTGAGGTCCAATGGTGCGGTTCGCCTTTGGCCATAGCGGTCACGAATCGCCAGGAGATGTTCGGGAGATTTGCGCATAGCTTGGAGCCATCCGAGTTGACGCAGCCGACTAGGTTGTTTTCCTGATCGGTCATGACCCAAGGACCCGAGGGATTCCCGTGATACCACCAGGGAGCGTCGCCGAAGTAGGTAGTCTCCATGGTGCCGTTGTCGTCGTCCCGGCTATCGATCTCGGCATTGCCGTAGTCGAAGCAGCAGCCGGAGTTGAAGTGCAGCCCGTTGATGACCCAGTATTGCCCCTCCGCCTGATCGTCGACCGCTGTGCCCTTAGCATCGTCCTTGCGGAGCCCCATGCCGGGCTCAATGAAGACGCCGTAAGCCTTGTGACCCATGATAGTGATCGGCGCCATGTCAGCGAGCGGAAGATTGTTGAAGCCACCCAGGGACGGCCCGCTGAATCCGCCGCGAGGCGCCTGGGCGAGATCATTATGTTTTGGGGACTGGTCGTAGATTTTGGTGATCCAGCAGTACGTGTTGGCGCAGAACGCATCCTGTGCGGCCGCGTCAGCGTATCCGCCCGGATCAGCGGACGGCGACGCAACCGGCTGGACCACGCCGATGTCCAGGGTCTTGCCGTCCGATTGGCGCAGTATCTGGTAGAGCGGACCGTTGTAGGAAGCGTACAGAGCGCGCGTGGTGCTGTGAGCGGCAACACAAGGATCACCGGCAGCCGCATAAATGTCACATGGGCCTTCCGGCCGGTGCGCCGGAGAATTGGGTCCTGCTCCAGTCTGTGCCTTTAATGGCAACGCGGCTCCCACGATTATGAATAGTAGTGCCAGCATCATTGCGAATCGATTTCTTGTTTTCATGTTCATCCTCTGTGTGTGTTGCCATCGGGGTTTGCCGGTTAAGTGACGAGGCTTGAGCCTTGCATCATTTTCTTCAGACTGTGCGCTACATCCGCACTCCTTGACTATAAAGTTGGCATGCAATCCACCCTCTAGGGTGGGTGCCGGGAGGAGGGAAGGGAAGTATTCAGCGGCCGAGTTCTTCAACGATCAGGAGCAACCTCCCGGTGAGTCGCACTGGGCGAGTACAGTTCTTCCTCGAGCAAATCATTGACAGTCCGCGCTAAAGCAGAGGTTCTTACTAAAGAACGGCAGCACATGATTCTGGAACCGGTCGGCAACGGCGCTGGTGTGCGTGCCTGGATAGATTTCGAATGTGTTCGCGAGTCCATAATTGTCCAGGATGTTGTGAAGCTTCTCAGTATCCACACGGAGACCGTCCTGATTGCCGACATCCATTGAAATGGCACGATACCGTTTGAGATTCCCGATGTACTGGTCGACGAATACCAGTGGCGCATTTGCTGCGAACTTGGCTTGCACTTCCGGCACTGGAACCCCGTTTTTGGTTGGCAGGTCGAGATAAAGCGGCGGGTTCTTTGGGTCTGGCGCCCAGGCGGCAGCCGTAGCAAGTTCGGCACCGTCAAAACCCGGCATCAGGGATGCAGCCTCGGATGGGGATTTAGCCTCGGCTATCTTCTTTTCATTCGCGATCGCTTGCTCTTTCGTCTGGTCTGGCTGGCCCGGTCTGTGGCTTCCCATTGGCGACAGGCAGCAGGGGCTCATGATGTAAAGACTGCCAAAGACATCGGGGTGCTTCATACCAATGCGCGCGGCTCCGTAGCCCCCCATGGAATGGCCCACCAGACCGCGGCTCTCGCGGTTTGGAAGTGTCCGGTAGTGCGTATCGATGTAGGCCACGAGATCATGCGAGATGAAACGCTCAAAGTCACCGGTAGTCACTGAACTTGAATACATCGAGCCGTTGTAGATGGTCTTCGAGTCCGGTAGCACGACGATCATCTCTTTGGCGCCCTGCGCAAATGCGCCTTCAATTGTCTGTGGCACATGAATCTCGTGGCTCCACTGCTCAGCCCCGATGAAGTACCCGTGCAGGGCATAGACGACGGGATAGTGGCGATGCAGATCGTGCTTGTAGCTGGGCGGTAGAAACACAATCACATCGCGGTCTACGGCTTCGCCTTCAAGATTTCCTTCAAGCGAAGCGCCATGGACTTTAATGTGTTCCACTGCCACCGGCTTCGCGCCCGGAATCACCGGTGGCACGTTTGTTTGAACTTGTGCTTGAAGTACAGGGCCCATCGCAACAGCAATCCCCAACATCACTGCGAAACACCATTTTGTAGTCTTCATGTTTAACCTCAGCAGGAAAATCGTTCCTCTCATATAAGCGGATCTTTTGGTGCATTCATCGTGATAAGCCTGGGAGAAACGAGAGGCAAAAGGCTAGCCGGCTATCACCCATCCTCATAACTCTTCCCCGCGAAAATTCCGGATCGATAGCCGCATATCCCTTACCCCGGGTAGCAGCCCTCCGCTAACGAACAATTTTTCCGTAAACGTTATCCGAAATCGGACTATACATAAGTTCAGCAATCATGAGCAAGAGTAATAAATCGCTTTATTTTAGCCGACACTGTCGATGGTTTCTGCTTGATGGCATTGAGCGGATGCATTCCCGACGAGCGCTTGCTGAGATCTTTCTGGACTGAGCGTCACCAACGGCTAAGGCAAACAGCCCTCGAGATTGAGTCGGCAATCCCAGAGTTTAGCCGATTGTCAAAAAGAGCGGTCGGGCGCTAAGTAGCGCGGCACCCTCAGTTTCAGGTGGGATGTAGCTTAGAAAAGCTCTCCAGTATGGGCGCTCCTTTTAGGCGGCGTGTGAGCAGAAGCGCTCCGGCTTCTGCACGCACGCTGACGTTGTGGGGGGAATATTGATGCTGTAAGATTGCGCGGCTTTGTCGAACGCACAAGGCGTTAACATTTTTGCCGGATAAGTGGGGCTGCGCTCCAAATTTCGCATTCATCTGGTAGACTTAATTTTGTGCTTGCGGTGGTGATTTTGTTCTTCGGAAAGAGCTCAAAATCTAGTCCACAGCAGTGAAAATGTAGAGTCAAGCGTAAGCGGCCAAGCCTGCAAAAAGTTTGATTCGAATGTGGCATAATAGTCAAGTTGTTGAAACAATTTGGGGACGTAGCTCAGTTGGTTAGAGCGCTGCCCTGTCACGGCAGAGGTCGCGGGTTCGAGCCCCGTCGTCCCCGCCATACAAAGCAAAAGACTTAGCTTCG
>JAKBDW010000129.1:0-4537 GCA_021834245.1 Pseudomonadota bacterium | reverse complement strand
GGAAATGGCGCATCGATCGGCGGATTGAAAGTGGTAACACGCAATGGTTGGTTCGCGGCACGCCCGTCAGGTACCGAAAATATCTACAAGATATACGCCGAGAGCTTTTTGGATCGCCAGCATCTTGACCTCATTCTGCAGGAGGCGCAGACCCGGGTTAGCGACGCCCTGGCTGGTCCCGGCGGGAGACGATAAGGCGCTAACGGTTGGTATGACGGAGGATAGCAGGGAATCCGATCATTCAATGCCCCGGGTAGAGTGTGGAACAGCAATAATCGGCGCGGGTGATGCAGGATATTGACCTATATCAAAGTTAGAACGGTTGCATCTGTGGTTCGCTGCTATCGTATGTATATTGGCGGGGGTGGTTCGATCTAATGGCCGGGGTGCCCGACATGGAAGGCCGCGTGCACATCGGAGTGATAGCGGCCGCGCATAAGATTCGCGATGTTGAGATTCATTCGAGCCGCCATATTGATGCCTGTCGCGTCCTCGTTGGCAAGCCAGTGGATCAGGCACTGGCAATTTTGCCACGGTTATTCAGTATTTGCGGCAGTGCCCAGGCGGTCGCAGGGAGCATGGCCCGGGAGGCGCTGAGTGGATTGCAACCGACACCGCAGCAATCGGCGGCGAGACAGATTAGTTTGTCACTGGAGACGGTCCAGGAGCACTTTGGACGACTGCTCATCGATTGGCCGCGCTTATACGACGGCGCGGGACCAGATCTGCCGTCGCTGGCGCGGGTTCACACCTACTTGCGCGCGACGCGCGACGCGCTGGGAAGCATCCCTTCGGCGCACGCGAAATCGGCCGGCGGGGTGAAGATCAACGCAGCGGCTCTGGCAAATGCCGTGGAACAATTGGAGACGCTGATGAGCGATGTCTTGCTCGGTATGCGCAGTGAGGAATGGCTGGGGATAGATGATTGCGCGCAGCTGCGTGGCTGGTATCGCAGTACACACAATGTTGCGACAATGGCCTTCCGTCGTTTGGAGCAGAATGACATTGCTGAATTCGGCCGCTGCGATATGCAATTAATGCCACAAATCGATGCGCGCGAATTTGATCAGCTGCTGTCCGGCAGCAGTGCCTGGCAGATTGCGGCACGACCTTACTGGCGCGGCAAGGTTTACGAAACCGGTCCCTTGGCGCGCCAGGCACGCTGGCCGTTGATAAGTGACCTGCGGCGGCGGTACGGCAACGGACTGATCGTGCGCATGGCGGCGCGCTTTGTGGAACTGGTGTGCGCCATACACGATTTACCGGCGCAGATTGCCGGACTACAGGTTGCAGCGCAGCAAGAGGCGCCCCGGCCGTCGGAGCAATATATCGCAAACGGTGCGGGCGTCGGTGTCGTAGAGGCGGCGCGTGGACGTCTCGCGCATCGCCTTGAAGTAGAGCAGGGCGTAATTCGTGACTATCGGATCCTGGCGCCGACAGAGTGGAACTTTCACCCGGAGGGACCTTTGGTGTACGGGCTGCGCGGTCTGCGTTTCGGGGAACTGGCCGAACTCAGGCAGCGCATCGGCATGCTGGTATCGGCGCTCGATCCGTGCGTCGCCCACGAGATAACGATAAACGGCGCGGCATAGCGCGGCAAATCTTGAATCTGGAACAGGAGGCAAAACTCAAAATGTGTCTCGCGGTACCGGCAAGGATTGTGCAGTTGCTGCCTGAGCAGCAGGCAATCGTCGAGGTTGGCGGTGTCTGCAGCGCGATATCGCTCGCCCTATTGGACGCAGCAGAAGTCGGTGACTACGTCATCGTTCACGTCGGTTTTGCCATCGCGCGGCTTGACCAGGAGGAGGCGCAAAAGACCCTCAATCTGTTCGCGGAAATGGTTGCCCTGGCACCAGCAGGTGATCATGAAATACATTAGCGAGTTCCGCGATGGGCAGGTTGCGCAGGCATTGGCGCACGCTATCGCCGCCGAGGTTCATTCGACGCGTGAATACAGCGTCATGGAGTTCTGCGGCGGTCATACCCACGCCATCTTTCGCTACGGCGTTCAGGACCTTCTTCCTTCGAACGTGCGTCTGGTCCATGGACCGGGATGTCCGGTGTGCGTTCTGCCGATCAACCGCCTGGATAATGCCATCGAGCTTGCCAATATGCCCGATGTCCTGCTGTGCAGCTATGGCGATATGCTGCGCGTGCCTGGATCAAGAAAGCGCAGTCTATTGAAGGCGCGGGCCGAAGGCCGCGCAGTGCATATGGTGTACTCGGCGGCGGAGGCGTTGCAGCTGGCGCGCGAGAACCCCGCGAAGCAGGTGGTTTTTTTTGCTATCGGTTTCGAAACCACCACGCCACCTAGCGCTGTAGTTATTCTCGAGGCCGAGCGCCTGGGGCTTAAGAATTTTTCGGTATTCTGCAATCACGTGCTTACCCCGGCGGCGATACAGAGCATTCTAAATTCTCCTGATGTTCGCGAGCTTGGTACGGTGCAGGTGGATGGATTTATCGGCCCATCCCATGTCAGCACGGTGATAGGCAGCCGGCCGTATGAATATTTCGCGCGCGAATACCAGCGCCCTGTCGTGATCGCTGGCTTCGAACCGCTGGATGTATTACAGGCAGTGCACATGTTGGTGAAGCAGTTGAATGACGGTCGGGCAGAAGTGGAAAATCAATTCACCCGCGGCGTGACGGTCGCCGGCAACGTCAAAGCCCAGACGCTTGTCGCCGAGGTATTCGAATTGCGTCGCTCATTTGAATGGCGTGGGCTCGGTACGGTTCCCTATAGTGGGCTGCGCATCAAGCGCAAGTACGCGCAGTATGATGCGGAGGCGAGATTCTCCCTGATGGCACATACCGTTGCCGAAAACAGGGCATGCGAATGCGGTGCTATTCTGCGCGGAGTCAAAAAACCGCACGACTGTAAGATATTCGGCACGGTGTGCACACCGCGCAACCCGATCGGGTCGTGCATGGTGTCTTCGGAAGGTGCTTGCGCGGCATACTACAAGTTCCGGAGAAACGAACGCGAGGCACGGCCACGACCGGCCACGCACGAGACCTCTGCGGAATGAGACCATGCGGATACTTTTTCTTACCCATGCATTCAATAGCCTGACCCAAAGACTCTACGTCGAGCTGAGCGAGCGCGGGCACGAAATTTCAGTTGAATTTGACATCAATGATTTGGCCACCTCCGAAGCGGTTGCTTTGTACCAGCCGGACTTGATTCTGGCACCGTTTCTCAAGCGTGCGATACCAGAAACGGTGTGGCGACGTTATCGCTGTCTTGTGGTTCATCCTGGCATCAAGGGTGACCGCGGACCATCTGCTCTTGACTGGGCGATCATGAACCAAGAGCACGAGTGGGGTGTCACCGTACTGCAGGCAAACGCGGACATGGATGGAGGTGACATCTGGTCGGCTGCTAGCTTTGCCATGCGCGAGGCGCCAAAAAGCAGTATTTACCGGCATGAGGTGACGGAGGCGGCGGTGGTGGCTGTCGTCGATGCCATCCGTCGTATTGAAGGCGGAACTGCCGCACCCGAGCCGTTGGATTATTCCAGTCCCGAGGTTTGCGGGCGGACGCGGCCGTTGTTGCGGCAGGTGCAACGCCTCGTCGATTGGCAGAAGGACGACACCCAAACGGTGATGCGCAAGATTCGCGCTGCCGACGGATTTCCTGGCGTGGAAGATGCGCTCTTTGGCCAGACCTGCCGGCTATTCGATGCCTGGGAAGAGGGTACGTTGCGTGGTGCCAGCGGCGCGATCATCGCGCGGCGCGATGGTGCGCTTTGCCGTGCGACGCGCGATGGGGCGGTGTGGATCGGGCATGTGCGGCTGATATCTCCTGGCGATGCGGGCCTCAAGCTGCCGGCGACGTTTGCGCTACGCGACTATCTGGAAGGTATTCCGATGGTGTCCCCGCCGGCCGACACGGAATGCGGCCCCGCGACATATCGCGAGATTTCCTATCGCGAGAAGAATGGGGTCGGCTATCTGGAGTTCGAATTCTACAACGGTGCCATGAGCTCGGAGCAATGTCAGCGGCTGCTGCATGCGTATCGCGCGGCCTGTGAACGGCAAACGCGGGTGATCGTGCTGCTCGGCGGAAGCGACTTCTGGTCGAATGGCATTAATCTGAATACGATCGAAGCAGCGGAAAGTCCTGCGGACGAATCATGGAAAAATATCAATTCCATGAACGATCTGGCGTGTGCGATCATTAACACGCAATCGCATCTTACGATTTCGGCATTGCGCAGTAACGCCGGGGCAGGGGGTGTCTTTCTTGCGCTGGCGGCGGACAAAGTGTACGTGCGCGACGGTGTCGTGCTCAATCCGCACTACAAGGGAATGGGCAATCTATACGGGTCGGAATACTGGACTTATTTGTTGCCCAAACGCGTAGGCAGCGAAAAGGCTTCGGCGATTATGGAGAATCGACTGCCGGTCGGCGCGCGTGCGGCGGCGAGATCCGGTTTAGTGGATGCACAATTCGCCGGTGACGCGGGTGAATTCCTGCGCGAAGTTCAAGCGTGTGCCGAGTCCTTCGCAGCAAGCGCTGAAATCGACGCTCTCC
>JAKBDW010000244.1:0-4540 GCA_021834245.1 Pseudomonadota bacterium | reverse complement strand
CGCCGCTGGCGCTGATCGTCTGGCTGTAAGCGGTGCCAACGGTGGCTGCCGGCAAGGTGGCAGGCGACAGGGTGATCGTCGGCGCGTTGACGGTGAGCGTGTAGGCCTGCGAACCGGAATACGGCCCCGGCGCACCGTTGCTGTCGGTCGCGGTTACCGTAAAACTGAAAGAGCCCCCAGCTGTCGGTGTGCCAGACAACACACCGCCGGACGCAAGACTTAATCCTGCCGGTAACGCTCCTGATGTGATCGTAAAGGTGTACGGCGGCGCTGCGCTGCCGCTGGCGGTGATGGTCTGGCTGTAGCTCACGCCGACCGTTGCGGCGGACAGGCTCGATGGGGAAAGAGTGATCGTTGGCGGAATCGTAGCAGTGATAACCACGTTGGCAGCGCCCGTAGCGGACGCGATATTAACGTTCGTCGCTGTTGCCACCGCAAAACTGGCGCCTCCGCCTCCGCCGCCACCAGCACCATTGCCGGCGCCGCCAAACGGGCAGCCACCCTCGCCGCCTCCGGAACCACCGACCCAACCCGCGCCGCCGCCGCCGCCAACGGATTCGGCGCCTCCATTATTGTCGGCACCGGCGCCTCCAGTGCCGGGGCCACCAAGCCCACCTGTGCCAGCCAGGCAATTGCTGCTATTCGCACCGCCTGCCGCCGTGGCAGAACTTGAAGTCATGCCGCCTGGACTACCCGCAATACCGTTGCCCGAGCTGGTACCCGCGCCCCCCGCGCCTGGGCCAGTTCCTCCGACAGCATTGCCACCATTACCGCCACTACCGGCCGATAGGTTGTTCTCGCCGCCGCCGCCACCACCGCCGGCGACGACAAGACGCGGGTCACTGGCCGGATTGGCAGTGTACGTGCACCCGCTACTTGCTTTGGCACAAGTCTGGATGGCGGACTCGCCACCACCTGCTGCGGCGTAAGTGGATGTGCCGCCGCCGCCCACAGCGCCAACCTCGACGTACAGTGTGGATGGAAAAGGTGCTGCCATATTCGCAGTCACTTGGGCGCCGGTTCCCGGTGCCCCCGGACGGGCTCCGCCACCCGAGGTCGCAGAACCGGCAGCGCCGACAACCGTCACTTGAAGCGAAACAGCATTTGCCGGAACGCTGTAGGCGGTTTCGCCACTAGCCGTGAATGTACTGGTGATCGTAGTTTGGCCGACGACCAAGGCCGGCGCAATTGCGAGAAGTGACAAACAAACACGCGTCGAACGACGCAACAAGCTGATCATCGGAACCCCTCCCGCGAACGCCCTGAGTCGAGTATACGTCGAGCTTCGCCGCCAATGCCAGTACACGGAATCGAGAGTGGCCGCTATTCGGTGGCGATTCCCATGATGCGCATAACGGGTCGTGGCCGACTGCGATTGCCGCAAGCGACCCAAAGTTGCCCGTCATGAACGACAGCTTCGGGACATCGATATTGGCATCCTTTGGAGGACACCAGATTTTCACCGTCAACGGCGGAAAGACATCACGCCGATGTAGCCTTTCGCCTGGAGGTCGGCAATTTGGGTTATGGTGAGGTGCACCAAGGCCGCGGCGCTGCAATACAGCAAGGGCATCTTCAGCATCGGCCAGTACCAGTCGCCGAAATTTTTCACCCAGCCATCAAAACTGCGTTCCGCGACTCGGTCACCTATCCAGTAGAAGCTCGCATTGGAAATGAAGTAGCTCAGGCTCAGCGCACCAATCAAGTTGATCGCGAACAGCCCCAGCCCGCGCGCATCCATCGAATGATGGCGTTCAAGCCAGCTTCCGCCAGCCCACAACGCCGCGTAAGCGGACACGAGGAACCAATAGGCTGGCGTGACGCAATAATTGCTGACGCCGAGAAAGCCGATTGCGACATAGTCGATCAGAACCGCTTCGATCATCAGCACAGGAAAAACCCAACGCCACTGCGTGGTGAAGTAAAAGCCGGCGATGAAGAAAATCGCCCAGCTGGTGTCGTGCAGATGCGTTACTGCCGCAGCCGGTGGCAACCGCGTGGCGAGCATGAGAACGCCCAGCAACGCAAGAAGCCAATTTCTGGATGTCGTCTTGTCCATGGCTCGATTCTAATGCGACGCCTTATCAAACTACCAGACTGAACGCATCCGCCGGGCCCGCCCAAGCGAACGCACCCGGATGGATCAGGTGGGCCAGCAGTTCGACGCCCTCGACCAATCGGGGCCCCGGCCGGGCGAAATACGCGTTGGCATCCACCGCATAGACACGCCCGTTTTGCACCGCTGGAAGCCCGCCCCAGCCTGCACGCTGTTGCATCAATACAGCCTGTTTCTGTGCCTTTGCAGTGCCGAAACCGCAGGGCGCTATCACGATCACGTCGGGGTGGTAGTCCAGCACATCCTGCCAGGCAATCCGCACCGAGTCAGTGCCGTCCCGGGAATTGCGGTCCACACCACCCGCCCATTCAAGCATCTGCGGGATCCAGTGACCGCCGCAGTACATCGGATCCACCCATTCCAGAAACGATACGCGGACCCTGTCCAGGCCAACGGTGGTGGACGCAATCGCATGGATTCGCGCAACTGCGCCTTCGATCCAGTTCTCAGCTTTTTCCTGCATTCCCGTTTCGATGCCGAGCGTGCGCACGGCGTCGAGCATTTCGTCGAAGCTACGCGGCGTCTGCCAGACGATTCTCGGCGGCACGGCCATCGTCTTTAGAACCTGGGTGATTTCGTTGCCGGCGGGACCGCAGACCTGACAAAGGTTCTGGGTCACGAGCAGATCGGGTGCGGCCGCGCGCAGCCTGGCTTCGTCCACCTTGTATAGACTATTGCCCGCAGCAAGCTGCCGCGTCACCGCGACGTCGATTTCTGCCAGCGACAGTGCGGACAGGTCGAGCGCACAATCCACGATGACTGGTTTGTCCCGGACCTGCGGTGGATAATCGCACTCGTGACTGCGCCCGACGAGCTGATCTTGCAGCCCTAGCAAGTAGATCATCTCGGTTGCCGCCGGCAGGAACGAGACGATTCTCATGCCGAAGTGATGTCACAGTAATGGAACCGCGACATGCGCATGACCTGTTCACCCGTCTTGCAGGCGATGGGTTTGTTGAAGATCGGTCCGTCGTAGACGAACGAATGGTATTCGCCATTTTCGCCGCAGGGGTCGGCGCTTTCGGGCAATTCGCGCAGCAGATCATGATCGATTTCGCGGCCGGCGAACGAGGCAGCTATGGCCTCGGTGTCCACGCAAGCGAGGATCGCCTTGAAGCCCAGGCCGATGAAGGTACGCACCAGTTCATCGGTGTCGCGCATCCAGATCGGATAAAGTCCCGTCATGCCCACCTGCGCAAGGCGCCCATCGCGATACTGTCTAAGGTCTGCGAGGAACAGGTCGCCAAAGGCGATTTTGCTGATACCCCGCATTTTGAACTCGGCGAGCGCCTCGCGCATACGATCTTCGTAAATGACATTGGGGCAGTCCTTAGGGATCATCACCTTATAGAGAGGAATCCCCAGCGACTCGGCTTGGCGCTCGAGCAATTCCCTGCGCACACCATGCATGCTGATCCGGTCGAATTCCTCGGTGACTGTCGTGAGCAGCGAGACAATTTCGTACTTCTGCGAAGCGATCAGATGATACGCCGCCATCGTGCTGTCCTTGCCGCCGCTCCAAGACAGCACGATCTTTTCCTGGATTGGCCTCGTGCGCCGCGACTTGTCCGCTTGCGCATCGACTGAAGAAAGTGTTTGCACGGGAGAGTTACGATGCGTCGCTTCGATAATCATATCGAATGATATCTCCGCCTCGTCTTCATATAGAAGTGCAAGAGGAGATTTCCGACGACGTCAATGTGTGGCCACTTCAATCACCGTCCGCGAACTATCGACCCGAAGGCGACATTCGCGAATGTCGGCTACGAGACATCTCCACGTAGCACCGTGCCGCCAAGCCGCTCTACGGCTCGAAGCCGTTGAAAAATATCTCGTCGGATATCGAGTTGGCTTCCACCGAACCGATGTCGCAGGGCGTGGTCAGACTGCGGCTGGCTGGATCGGGGCGGATATAGCCGCGCTGATCGGTGGCGATGCCAGCAAGGCACGGCGCGGCATTGATCGCTGCGCTACCCGTCTGCGGTAGCATCGTTTGCGTCGGGCCGCCGTTGTTGCCCAAGCTGCCGAGCTGCGGATTGCCGCTCATCAGATTGTTCGAACCCGCGCCGAAACCGGGATACAAATCAGGACCGCCCGCCTGGGTATTGCCGGCCACGATCGAGTTGTCGACCGTGATGGAGGCGTTGCCCCAGACACCGCCTCCACCGTATGAAGTGTCGGTATTCGCGCTGATGGTCGCGTTGGTCAGGGTGAGGGTGCCGGGATGGTATGCATAGATTCCGCCGCCCTTCGCCGCCGAGTTGCCGCTCAAGGTGCTGTTGATCAGCGTGGCATTGCTAGTGGACTGTAACACTTGAATCGGTAGTATCATTGCGTCCATGGAGGGCGCGATGAAACTGACCAAGAATGAGCGTATGGAACTTCAACGGCAAGCCAGTGCAAGGAACGGTCGAGCCGATTCGG
>JAKBDW010000320.1:0-18296 GCA_021834245.1 Pseudomonadota bacterium | reverse complement strand
CTTCAAGACGATCGTGGCGAAGGAAATCATCCGTTTCTTGCGCATATGGGTGCAAACTATTCTTCCTCCCGTAATCACCACCGCGCTTTATTTCATCATATTCGGGAGTCTCATCGGATCCCAGGTCGGTCCGATGGAGGGGATTCGTTACATGGACTTTATCGTCCCCGGGCTGATCATGATGGCGGTTATTACCAATTCCTATTCCAATGTCGTGGCATCATTCTATAGCGCCAAGTTCCAGAGAAGTGTCGAGGAGCTTCTGGTTTCGCCTACGCCAAACTGGATAATTCTCGCCGGATTCATCTCCGGTGGCGTGGTGCGCGGGCTCGTGGTAGGCCTGGTTGTTACGCTTGTGTCGCTATTTTTTAGCCATTTGCATGTCTATAACCTGTGGGTAACGATGTCGGTTGTGCTGCTCACGGCAATACTCTTTTCGCTCGGCGGTTTCATCAACAGTGTGTTCGCACACAGTTTCGACGATATCACCATCGTGCCCACCTTTGTGCTGACACCGTTGACCTATCTCGGCGGCGTTTTCTATTCGATTCACTTGCTGCCGGCGTTCTGGCGCAAAGTGTCTCTGGCGAATCCCATCTTGTACATGATCGATGCCTTTCGCTACGGTATTCTAGGTGTTACGGACATCAATCTGTTCGCATCCTACGGCATCATCATCGCATTCATCGTGGCGCTGACGGCGCTGAGCCTGCGTTTGCTGCATACTGGATACGGCATGCGCACCTGACGGCTAATGCTTGCCGACCGGAGCAAGATGAAACGCGGTCAAGGAATACGCGTTTCGTGCCAGTTCCGACAGAGCTCTTAATGCGAGCAAGCTCGGGAATGAGCCAATCCGTCGCCTGGCATGGGGCGATATAAAAAAACGAGGAATCAGGCGATAAATTTTTGGTCTTGGTGTGCGCCTTTTCTCCATTTACCTTGAGCTCTCGGTGGCAAAGTACGGGGCGCAAGACATGTTAGGGTTGGTACGCCTGGCGCGCAGTGCGAGTGGGCGAATATGCGAGGGCAGCGGTTCTCGCGCGCAGCGAGATGTTTCCGGCCACATCTACGCCATGCGGCAAAATCCTTGCGTCGGCCTCACTATAGACAGCGTAGCCTGTTCACCTGCATCTATGGGTTGAGGGCGCTGCGCTTGCAGCATGTCGCATAACCGGCGAGATTCCTAGCCGCTATGGTGATGTTCATCTTCCCGAATGTGTCGCCGGGCATAGAAGAAGAGAAAAATCGCCATGCCGACGATAAATGTTAAAGTAATCGCGGATAGGATGCCCACCCAGTCGCTGAACAGTTGGATAAGAAGTTGCACGGAATTGCTCCGGTGTCTGTTCCAATGAACCGCTAGTTTGAACTGACTACCGTAGCCGGACATTGATGTCCGTCAATGAATATTTGAAATTGGGCCCGGCGAGTGTGAGACCGCGGCGCGACCGCTGTCACCGGGCTGTCTGTTGCTGATTGG
The DNA here is from genome assembly GCA_021834245.1 of Pseudomonadota bacterium. Classification (GTDB taxonomy): domain Bacteria; phylum Pseudomonadota; class Gammaproteobacteria; order Acidiferrobacterales; family UBA6901; genus JAJXUF01. Next base: position 16,813 of record JAKBDW010000320.1, on the reverse strand, counting down.
ATTCCTGAGTGAGTGAGCCTGACGAGGGAATGCAGTCCGGCCGAGTGATCAGAGCACCACAGCTGTGTCCGGCAATTCGTTGGGTGTGGAACCTTCGCCCGGGTAATGGTGTGCCAAATGCCTGGTGACCGCTTTGATTCCGGCGATCACACCATCCTCGAAGCGATTGCGCTGAAAGAACGATTCCATTTCGCGGCAGATTTGCTCCCAGGATTCGACGCCAACCCGGGTGTGGACGCCGCGGTCAGCGACGATTTCTACAGTGCGGTCCGCCAGCAAAAGGTAAATAAGCACTCCGTTATTGTGTTCCGTGTCCCAGACGCGTAATTGGGAAAAGACCTCCACGGCCCGCTGCCTGGCCGATACGTTGCGCAGCAGATGCACAAAATCGAGCGACGCCTCGACCGCAAAAAGGATCTGGCCTCGATGGTGTGCCTCGCTGTCGCGGATCGCGGTTTCGATAGCACGCAGCGAGCGCCGCGGTAATATCACGCGTACCCGCCAGGGCGGTGTCAGCAAATGCCGCAGGATGCGCATCACCATTGCCCGGACGCGCCTCCGCCGCCGAAGCCACCGCCGCCACCGCTGAACCCGCCACCACCCCCACCAAAACCTCCGCCGCCTCCAAAACCGCCACCGCCAAAACCACCGAATCCGCCAAAGCCACCGAATCCACCGAACGGTCCATATCCGATCCGCTGTCCGCTAATCAGCGCAAAAACGAATGCCAAAATGCCGACGAATAGAGAACCGAAGATTGAACTGATCATGAGCCAGAACACAATGCTGGTAATGCCGCCTGTGACAATTGCGCCGCCGAGGCGCCCGAAGATGGCGCGCAGTATGGTGGCGGCGAAGAAGACCAGCACCAGCCCCACCGGCAGGAAGTTCTGCAGACCGGACGACCAGGATGGATCTCGCTGGTTGGGGGCGGGCAGCGGTTCGCCGTCAATGACGCGCATCATGCGGTCCACTCCTGCCTGTATGCCTCCGTAATAGTCTCCATGCCGGAATAGCGGCACGATGGTTTCGCGTATGATGCGGCTCGCAATGGCATCGGGCAGAATGCCTTCGAGTCCGTAGCCAACCTCGATGCGTACCTCATGGTCATTCTTGGCGACCAACAGCAAGGCTCCATCATCCACACCTTTGCGCCCGAGTTTCCAGGCGTCCACCACGCGGATCGAATACTGATCGATGGTTTCAGGCTGCGTGGTCGGCACTATCAGGACCGCGATCTGGCTGCCCTTGCGGGCCTCGAATGCGCTCAGCTTCTGCTCCAGCTGGGCCTGCTGGCTAGCGCTAAGTGTGCCCGTGAGATCCGTGACACGCGCTGAGAGTGGGGGCACGGGAACGTCGGCGCGCGCCGGCAGGGCGACCCAGAACAACAGCGCACATAGCGCGATGAAGCGTGCCAACACAGGGACCGTACGGGTACGCGCCGATGCGTTAATTGCGTGCCATCGACACGTCAGCAGGGCAGTCATAGGGTTCTGGCTCCGGGGCGGCAACCGCATCACTTAGGCGCGGCTGCCGGCGTCGAACCACTTGCCGGGGTGTTGAAGTTTACGGTCGGCGGTGTGGCCAGCGATTTCTCGTTTTCCACGGTGAAAGTGGGTTTGGTCTGGTAGCCAAAGAGTTTGGCCGTCAGGTTCGAGGGAAACGAGCGCACCAGGATATTGTAATCCTGAACCGCTTTAATATAGCGCATGCGCGCCACGGCGATGCGGTTTTCCGTGCCTTCGAGCTGTGCTTGCAGGTCGCGGAACAGATTGTCAGCCTTGAGATTGGGATAGTTCTCCGACACGGCCATCAGATGCGAAAGCGCGGTGCTGAGTTCTCCCTGGGCAGCCTGGAATCTGGAGAAAGCTTTCGGATCATCCAGCAGTTGCGGCGTTAACTGAATAGTGCCGACGCGGGCGCGCGCTTCGGTAACCTCGGTCAATACCTTCTCTTCGTGTGCCGCGTATCCCTTGACCACGTTCACCAGGTTTGGCACGAGATCGGCGCGTCTCTGATACTGATTGAGCACCTCCGCCCAACTTGCCTTAATCTGTTCATCGTCGCGTTGCATTGCATTGTAGCCACAGCCGCTCAGGGATAGACCCAGTATAAGCAGCAGGATGGCCGACCAGATTCTTGTGCGCATCGACTTCTCCGGGAGTCATGAAAAGGCGACTAATGATATACGGGTTGCATTGGCCGATTGCAAGTCCGGCAGTAAAGAATCCGTCATATTTTAGGGACATGCTGTTGGGTGTCGCCGGGAATGGAGGGGGTCGACTATACTTCAAGCATATGGGCGGGATTTCCTGTATTGCCAATGCCGGTAGTGGCCGCCGGCCGCTGGTTCACTTGATCCGACGTGGATCCGCAGAACTCTCTGGTCTACTCACGCTGTTGCGCCGCTGTGGCCTGGTGCTGTGGGCGTTGAGCGCCTATCCGGCTTTTGCGGCGGTGAGTTTCCATTCCCCCACACCGGAACAAAAACACCGGCTTGACCAGTTCGGTTATGAAGTTTTCCAGCCGAGCCTAGTGAAACTCGAAAACGACAGAGGCGAGGTCAGCCAGGAAGCTCTGGTCAGGCGTTTTGGCCGACCGCTGCGCCGTTACGCGGTTATGCGCAGGGTTGCAGCGCCTGACAGCAACGAGCAGATTCCGCCCGAGTTGATCAATTGGTATTTTCACGGTTTGGCGCTGGCCATGTCGCATGCTGCCGACGCAGCGGGTCGTACGCGTGACGCACCGCTGGTTATTCTCGGGGTGAGCGTCGTCAGCCCCGCCTATGTTCTGCAGCACGGGCTACGTGTCGGCGAAGCGCGCTCACGCTTCCTCGCTGTGCTCGGGCCGCCGACCTATCAGGATCGCCGCCACGTGCGTTACGACGTCGAGAATGCCGCGCGTGTTTCGCCGGACGCCTACGCGGTCGAACCGTATCAGATCCAAATGGATCTGGATTCCAGCGACAAAGTGCGTCGTATCGTCTGGAGCTGGTGGGAAGACTAGCCGGTCGTTCGCAATCTGTCTGATTCAGCCGTCCGGACCCGAATCCTGCTCCGCCGTCTGTAATGCCTCACTCGCCAACAGCCACGCATCCTCAGTACCTTTGATTTCCTGGTCAATGCGACCCTTCTCGATCAGTAGCTTCTTCAGGCGTTCGCGCTGTGCGTCCTGATAGAGTTCGGTTGCCGCAAGCGCCTGCTCAAGGCGAGACCGATCTCCCGCCAGTCTGTCCAGCGCCTCATCCAATTGACGCAGCCTGCTGCGCAGCGGTTGCAATCGCCGCCGTTTTTCGGCTTCCAAGCGACGCTGGTCTTTACGACCCGGAGTATACGTACTCGCGGTATCGCCCGGGATTTCGTAATCAGCGCGATTGCGCGCCTCGAGCCAAAGAGGGTAATCATCCAGATCACCTTCGAATGTCGATACCTTGCCATCCGCCACCACCAGGAGAGCATCAGTAACCGATCTGAGGAGATGGCGGTCGTGGGAGACTACTACCATGGCGCCGGCGAAATCCTGCAGCGCCACGGCCATTGCATGGCGCATTTCAAGGTCGAGATGGTTGGTGGGCTCATCGAGCAGCACGAGATTCGGACGTTGATGAAGCAGCAACGCCAGAGCCAGCCTTGCCTTTTCTCCGCCGGAAAAACCGGAAACCGACTCATTAACGCGATCGCCGCTGAATCCCATGTGTCCGAGAAAGTCGCGCAGACTCTGTGCGTCGGCGTCGGGGTCCAGTCGCTCCAAATGAGCAAGTGCGGTGTCCTCGTTGCGCAGTTGTTCCACCTGGTGCTGCGCAAAATAGCCAATGCGCAGGTCGCGCGCGGACTGTCGTCGACCCGCTGTCTCAACAATCACGCCTGCCATGAGCTTGATCAATGTCGACTTGCCGGCTCCATTTGGACCAAGCAGGCCGATGCGGTCGCCGGGGGAAAGGCTGAGCTTGACGCCGTTCAATACCGACTTGCCGTCATAGCCCGCAGTCGCATTGTCCAAAACCAGAAGCGGGCTGGGCAGTTTCTCCGGTGCGGGGAACTCGAACTGGAAGGGTGAATGCGCGTGGATCGGCGCGATCAACTCCATGCGTTCGAGGGCTTTGAGACGGCTTTGTGCCTGGCGCGCCTTCGTCGCCTTGGCTCGAAATCGTTCGACGAAACTGCGCATGCGGGTCATTTCGCGCTGTTGGCGGGTGCTGTCAGCCTGACGCCGCACAAGTTCGGCCGCGCGTGCAGTTTCAAAGGCCGTGTAATTGCCCGAGTACAGGGCCGCGTGCCCGCCGTCGACGGTGCTTTCTAGATGGACGATATGGGCTACGACCCGGTCGAGAAAATCGCGATCATGCGATATGAGAAGCAGCGTGCCAGAGTAGCCAAGCAGCCAGTTCTCCAGCCACACGATGGCATCCAGATCAAGGTGGTTGGTCGGCTCGTCCAGTAGCAGAATGTCGGAGCGGCACATGAGCGCACGCGCGAGGTTCAAACGCATGCGCCATCCGCCGGAAAATGTCGTAAGCGGTCTTTCGTGGGTGTCTGCCGAAAAGCCCAGGCCATGCAGCAGCCGGGCGGCGCGAGCTCGCGCACCGTATCCGTCGATCGCCTCGACGCGATCATGCGCCGCGGCCTGTCTCAGGCCATCGCCGGCGTTCTGGGCCTCGGTAAGCTCCCGTTGCAAAAGCATGAGTTCGGCATCGCCTTCCAAGACATAATCGATCGCTGGTGTGTCGCAAGAAGGGGTTTCCTGAGCCACATGCGCCATTACCAGCCGCGGCGGCAGGCCGATGCTGCCAGCATCGGGTTCAAGCTCGCCGCGCACCAGCGCAAGCAGACTGGACTTGCCGGAACCGTTGGCGCCGGTAATTCCCACCTTCTGGCGCGCATAAATGGTGAGGGTTACGCCGCTGAGCAGGAGCCTGCCGCCGCGGCGTACGAAGACGTTGGTGAAAGTCAGCACGGCCGCGCAGTTTACCAGCCGCAGACGCCATTGCCCACTGGCCAGCGGGAACCCAAATCAGTCATTAGTCCATAGCGGGTCAGGGCGCCCAGCTCTTTTTTTGGGGCGGTTATGCTTTAATTCGCATATGAAAGATGGCCGGGCGCAATCTGGGCGGAGTAGGCGGATTTGTCCCGTGTCGGCACGGATGAGCGCGGAAGATTAGAGCGGAAGGGTGCATGGCAAACGTGAATCAATATGTTCTTTTGCGGCAACGGCGATTTGTGCCGTTTTTCATCACCCAGTTTCTGGGCGCATTCAACGACAATGTTTTCAAGAATGCGCTAATTATCCTGATTGCATTTCACGGCGCCGGCCCGATTCGTGCCAGCAGCAACACCGTCATTAATTTGAGCGCCGGCCTGTTTATACTGCCGTTCTTCTTGTTTTCGGCCACCTCCGGACAGATAGCCGACCGCATGGAAAAATCGCGTCTGATGCGGCTGGTCAAGCTCTTGGAGATTGCGATCATGATCGGGGTAGCGATCGGCTTTTACCTTCACGACATTCCCTTGCTTATTGGTTTGCTTTTTCTCATGGGCACCCATTCGACACTGTTCGGGCCCGTTAAGTACAGCATCTTGCCGCAAACGCTCGCCGACAATGAACTGATCGGTGGGAACGGCCTGGTGGAGATGGGCACTTTTGTTGCAATCCTGGTTGGCACAATCTGCGGTGGGGTGCTGGTTGACCTGCCCGGAGACGGCGTCAGTCCGGTATCCATAATGGTGTTGGTGGTAGCGATATGTGGCTATCTCGCGAGCCGCGCCATACCCTTCACTCCGGCCGTGGCGCCCCAACTGCGCATCAACTGGAATCCCGTGAGCGAAACCTGGCGCAATCTGCGGTTTCTGCGCGGCAATCGTACGGTGTTTCTTGCGATTCTGGGAATCTCGTGGTTCTGGTTCTATGGGGCCGTTTACCTGGCACAGCTGCCGAATTATGCGCGCCTGACGCTCGGCGGGGGAGAGCACGTGGTCACCTTGCTGCTGACCATGTTCTCGCTGGGTGTCGGTGTCGGCTCGCTACTGTGCGAACGTCTGTCGGGACATAAGACGGAACTGGGTCTCGTGCCATTCGGTTCCATCGGACTGACGCTGTTCGGCGTCGATCTTTATTTCGCGCATCCGATTGCGCATGTGGCCGCACCGCTTGGCGCGGAAGCTTTTCTGTCTGTTGCTGGCAGCTGGCATGTGCTCGCGGATTTCGTTTTGATCGGGATGTTCGGTGGATTTTACACAGTACCGCTCTATGCCCTGATCCAGCAGCGCAGCGACCCGGCGCATCGCTCGCGCGTCATTGCCGGCAACAACATACTGAACGCGCTGCTTATGGTGCTGTCGGCGGTATTTGCCGTGCTGCTGCTCAAGGCTGGTTTGACGATAGCGCAATTACTGCTGGCCACGGCGATCCTGAACGCAGCAGTTGCGATCTGGATTTTTACGCTGGTTCCAGAATTTTTTATGCGATTCCTGGTGTGGTTGCTGATCCACACCGTTTATCGCGTACAAAAAGAGGGGCTGCAGCAGATTCCTGACGATGGGCCGGCGCTGCTGGTGTGCAATCATGTGAGCTACGTGGACGCTCTGGTTATTGCCGGCTGCATTCGGCGTCCGGTGCGATTCGTAATGGATTATCGCATTTTTCGGATTCCGGTCCTTCATTTCATTTTCCGCATCGCAGGGGTCATTCCCATCGCACCAGCGCGCGAAGATGCTGAGCTGTTGGCGCGTGCCTTTAGTCGAATAGACGCAATGCTGGAGGCTGGAGAGGTAGTCTGCATGTTTCCTGAAGGCGGCCTGACAGGAACCGGCGAGCTTGATCGCTTTCGCCCAGGTATCGAACAGGTACTCGCGCGCCATCCAGTTCCGGTGATACCCCTGGCGCTTCGCGGGTTGTGGGGCAGTATGTTCAGCCGCAAACCGAAACGTCTTTTAAATCTGGTGACGCGTGGCTTATGGCGCAGAATCTCGCTGGTTGCCGGCGCGCCAGTGCCGCCTGCTCAGGCAGATGCTGCATCGCTTCGAGAGCGCGTGTTGGCTCTGCGCGGTGACTGGCTGTAACCGGAGTCTGCCGATCTCAATACCCGCCGGTGGCTCCGAGCCGCCGGAATGTGGCATCACTCGATTGCGGCGGCCATAGCCTCTTCTTTGGTTGTGTGCTGCTTGGCACGTCCGATCATCAGTACCATGGGAAGCATGGCGATGAAGCTCCAGGAAATGAGCTTGAATGCGTCGAGAACTCCCAGCATCTGCGCCTGATTGGCGAGCGATTGCGCCAGTACGGCAATGGCCGTGGGATCAGCAAGGGTGACGTGCAGACCCTTGAGATAACTGTTTAGCGCGGGATTGTACAGGGAAATGTGTCCGCCCAGCTGGTTCCAGGTGACCTGCATGTAGCGCGTCATGACCGTTGTAGCGATCGAAATTCCCACGGAAGAGCCGACCGTGCGCATTAGACTGTAGACGCCGGCGGCTTCCGCCGACTGTTCTTTAGGCAGGGTGGAAAAAGCCACGGTTGAGAGCGGCACGAAAATCATCCCCAAACCGAATCCTTGCACAATCACCGGCCAGATCAGCCACCATTTGTCGATGTCCAGGCTGTACATCGTCATCGCATGCGAGCCGATAGCCGAAAGCACGATGCCAAAGGCAATGAGCGCGCGTGGTTGTATGCGGGTAATGAGTTTCCCCACCAGCATCATGCTGATCATGCTGGCGACGCCGCGCGGCGCCATGATGAGCCCAGTGGTGGATGTCGGATAGTTGAGCAGGGTCTCCAGCATCATCGGTTGCAGTACCATGGCGCCGTACATGCCGAGACCGAATACCGCGAGCAATAGACTTGCTGTGGCGAAATTCCTGTCATGGAAGATGCGCGGATCGAACATGGCTTTGTGCGGCCGGGTTAGACCGTGATACAGGAAGCCAAGAAGGCCGATGGCGCTAAGGACTGCCGCCAAGCGAATTGCCCATGAGCTGAACCAGTCGGCTTCGGTGCCGCGATCGAGTACGAATTGCAGCCCGCCGACGGCACATGACATCAGTACCATCCCGAGCCAGTCCATGCTGCGTTCACGCCGCGGCGTGTCGGGTACCATGCGCCATGCCAGGAAAAGAGACAGAATGCCGACTGGAAGGTTGATGTAGAAAGTCCAGCGCCAGTTGACCACCTCGGTGATATAACCGCCAAGCGTGGGCCCGAGAATGGGGCCGACCATGACACCGATGCCCCAGATAGCCATGGCCCGACCGCGTTCTTCGGCAGGAAATGTCTGCACCATGATCGACTGCGACATAGGCACCAGTGCCGCGCCGAATACGCCTTGCGTCAGACGAAATAATACGATTTCGGCAAGGTTAGTGGACAGTCCGCAGAGCGCCGATGACACCACGAAGCCGAGGATGCTCAGCAGGAGAAAATTCTTTTGCCCCAGGCGATCAGCGAAGTAGCCAGTAAGCGGCATGCAGACGCCCGAAGCCACAAGATAGCTCGTAAGCACCCAGCTGATCTGGTCGGGGGTCGCGCCGAGCTGACCCTGCATATGGGGCAGGGCAACGTTGACGATGGTGGTGTCGAGCGCCTGCAGTACGGTGGCGGACATTACCGCCAGCGATATCAGGAAACGGTGACTCGTTCCGCCGTTGCCGCTTGCACCGGCAGGGTTGCTGGTCAACGGCGCGACTCCAGAATGGGAGCAGATTTTTGTGTGGTGGCTGCGGTATCGACGGTCACTTGGGCGCTTGTTCCCACGCGCAATGGATGCTTGGAATCGGGATCAAGCACGGTGACCCTCACTGGCACACGCTGTGTCACCTTTACCCAGTTGCCTGTGGCGTTTTCCGGAGGCAGTAGTGAGAAGGCGGTGCCGCTCGCTCCGCTTAAGTTTTCTACGCGACCGCGAAAGTGATGTCCTGGATACATGTCAACAGTGATGTCCGCCGGCTGACCCGGATGGATGCGCTCAAGCTCCGTTTCCTTGAAATTTGCGTCTACCCAGAACTGCTTGTCGCACACCAGGACAAACAGCGGCGTTCCGCTTTGCACAACGTCTCCAGGATGCAGCGTCAGCTGAGTAATATGACCGCTACACGCCGCCGAAACATGTGTGTGGCTGAGATCGAGCTTTGTCTGGTCCAGCGCCGCGGCTGCCTCGCGGATGCGCTCATTCTGCTCACCCGCGCCACCTAGTGTCATTTCCGCCTGATGTACTTTGGCGGCGGCAAGGTTGACCTGTGCCTTGGCGCTTTGCACTGCAGCGTTGGCGTTGTCATACGCCTGCTCGGATACAAAGCCCTTATCGCGGAGTTGGCGCGTGCGCTGAGCCGTGGCCTGTGTGTTCTGCAGTTGCACTTTGCGGTCGGCAACTTCCGCTTGCGCGGCTGCAACTGCGGCCGCATCGGCCGAGACCGATTGGCGTGCGAGCACGAGCCTTGCGTGCGCCTGGGTCATGGCAAGCTGGAATGCGGTCGGACTGATATCGAAGAGCGGATCGCCCTCATTCACCTCCTGCTGGTTGACCACATACACCCGCGTAATGGGTCCGGTAATCTGTGGCGCTACCTGCACGACGTGCGCGCTGACGTAAGCGTCTTCGGTGCTGGGATAGATTTCAGAATGGCGCCAGTAAAAAAACATTCCGACTGCAAGCGCGATTGTCACCAATGCAACCAGCGGCCACTTCCATTTGATCAATTTGCGCATGGCTGTATTCCCCGCGCGAGTCTGTCTGCCGGTGCGCTTGCGTTAAAACGATGCGTTCTCATAAAATTTCTGCACGTTCCTTGATTCGTTCCAAAACCTGGGCGCACTGGCGCAATTCTTCCAATGACATTCCGGTCAGAAGCTCGCGGCGCAGGTGTGCGGCGACGCTTTTGATCTGGCGCAGAATCTCGGTGGATTTTTCCGTGAGGTGCACAGTCTTGCTGCGCCGGTCTTCGCTTGACTCGTGCCGCTGCAGCCAGCCATCACGCGTCATGCGGTCGAGCAACCCCACCAGGGTCGGGCCTTCAATGCCCATGCGTTCCGCCAACTCCTTCTGAATCATCTTGTCGCCACCACGCGATACATGGATCAGTACCTGCCATTTGGCCTGACTGAGACCCAATGGTTTGAGGCGCTGATCAAGACAACCGCGCCAGGCGCGAGACGTTTCTGCCAGCAGAACGCCGAGTTGTTCCGGGTCGAACATGATTACCTGCCTAGGCTAATAATTAGCATACGAATTAATTGTATGCTAATGAAAAGCCTGGAACAAGTCATTGGATTTTAGCCGCTCGAAATATTTGGGCGCGTCAGGGGAAACGCCCTGGGAGCGGGGAGGCCATTTCCGGCGTGGCCTGGTATCTGGCGTGGCCTATACCGCTGCCGATAAAGGTCGGGTGCATCATTGCCGGGCATCGGTGGATATGCGCAAGTCGATCGACAGTCTTGCTTCTTTAGCGAGCCACGTTCCCAAGGCTGATCTCTTCTCTTCCGAGCTTTTCGTCTTCGTGAACCGGCAACGGAACAAGCTCAAGATCCTCGCCCGGGATCGCAGTGGCTTTATCATTCTTTAAATAGCGTCTCGAACAGAAAAGGTTCCACTGGCTGAAAACCTACGATACGGCGACGATCACAATCACGGGCCGAGAGTTGAACTGGCTCTTGGACGGTTACCATCTCACTGCGATGTAGCCACAGGTGGCGCTGCATTACCGGGTGATTGCGGATTGATTATTTTCTCCTTTTTTGCCTTCTTTCACCTTGCATTCTGCAATGTCTTCGGTACGATGCAATGTATGCGGAACGCATCGGACGCGACGACCCCAACAACAAAAACATGGACGAACTCGTCGCGCCGGTCCAGTCGCTCCAAGGGCGGAATCGCCAACAAGCATGAGGCCATTGCGAGTCGCAATGCGACGATCCGGCTCCGGGTCGAACAGGTCCATCTCCCCAAGCACGAGTTCTTCGGCAGGCTCAGCGAACGTTTGAACCCCGACCAGCTCGCGATGCTCTTCTGACCTCCCGCATGGTAGCCGTATTGAAGACGATGGCGGCGCAGGGAAGAATGCGCTCGCAGTTGATCGTGAAGTGCCATCGACGGGCAACAGGCTGGATAAGGCAGCGCCACTGTGTTTCGCTGACCCCTCCGAGCGCTGTGCCGTACGGTGCGGGCGCGGACCTTGTTCCAAGACGCCGAGCGTTGGCTATACTCCTTAGGTGGCATCTACGGAGGAATGGAACTGTGAAACATGCACTTAGAATAAGTGGAATAATATGGATCGTCTCGGGGGCGATTGCTGTATTCGGCGCTGCCACCGCACACGCTGATGCTTCGTCGGGCTCATCCGGTCAGTACTATCGGGTGGTGGCGCCGCCGCGCGAGAAGCCTGCCATTGGCGAGCAGGACTTTGGATCTGTCGCGGCATTTCTCACCAAGGTAACCGGACACAAGTTCGTCTATGAGCAGCCGAGCAATTGGCTGCAATATCAGAGCTGGGTGTGGCAGAATTACGGCGATGTCTATTTCGACGGACCCCACTTCGTGGCGTGGAGGCTGCACAATCAAGGAGCAACGCTTGGCCCGCGCCTGCCGCAGCCGCAAGACTGGCGCATTTTCACGTGGGCCGGTAATTCGCAACTCAAGACGATTTCCGACGCGACGGGTGCGATCTTTTGCGCCCCCCCGCCACCGAACTTCGGAACGCTATGGGCGCAGACGCTGTTCACGAATCCCTCCGAGCAACCGTACATCCTCAACACCAAGGGCTGGGACAACATCTACAAGGGAGTGGTGTCGCATAAGTGTGCCATCGGCGTTGCACCCAAGGTCACTCTTAATCACATGGACCCCAACCACATGCAGACCACAATCATCCAGCGCGGCCCGCATTTTCCGAATCAGGCGTTTAGCCTCAGTCGTTCGCTACCTCCGGACTTGCAGCAGCAGATCATTTCCGCGCTGTTGAGTCCGGCGGGTGAGACCGTGTTGATGCCACTTCGCAAGCGTTTCACGGCCGGTCGGCCGTTCGTGGCCGGGTTGGCGGATCAATACAAGGACGTCGACCAGGGTCTCGATGATTACTGGAATCCGATTTTCGGGCCCGAGATCAAAAAAGACCTGGAAAAGGCGTCTTCCACCCAAAGGCAGTAGTCAAATGAGGAGATCTGTAATGAGAAAATGCTATACCCCGAAGAATGTGCTGCTGGCAGGCGCTCTGTTGCTGCTTACCGGTGGCGTCGGGCTCGCCAGCAAGGCTGCCGAAGCGCAGCAGGTGCCGCCGGTTCCGGGCGCCCCGCCGATCGTAGTCACCCCCATCTTGGACGTGCCGCAACTGCTGCAGTGGCCGATTGATCCGGGCCGCGGCACGACACCGAATCTCACCGATCAGCCGGCGGACCGACTCTATGACCTACACGGGGACATTGGCGCATGTAACGGCATGGGTCTCGTGCTCAGCACGGAGGGCAACTACAACATGGCGCTGCAGGCCATGTGGTACCATGTATTCCTGCCGCGCTACGGCCGCCTGGTGAAGACTTGGTACTACACCACGAGCCCGCCGATCAGCGTGCAGCAGCTTGCCAACAGCAATCTGACCTTCGGCAACCTCAATCTTGCGTGCCACCCCGAAATCGCGGTGGCCTCGATGCGCGTGATGAAGAAACTCGAGGCTGCCGGCGACGTGCAGGGCAAACCGCGGGCGATCATCCAAGGTCGCGGCAATGTCCTGCTGGTAAAGGCAGGCAACCCCAAGGGAATTCACTCGATCTGGGATCTCGGGCGGACCGATGTGCGTCTCATGACGCCGAACCCGTACCTGGAGCCCGGGGCCTTCCTCAATTACGCCACTTCGATCTATGAAATCGCCAAGCAAGATGCGCACCCGCCGGCGGGCTGGACCGCAGATCGGCTATTCAATGCAATTTTCGGGGCGGCCGCGCCCAAGGGCAAATGGCTGATTGGTGATCGCATTCACCACCGCGACGAGCCCCAGGCGGTCGCGTACGGAGGGGCCGATGTCGCCGTCATCATGTACCAGCTCGGCCACTACACTATGGCATCGTTCCCGCACCTGTTGACCATCGTACCGCTCGGCGGAACCGTGAGCGATCCGCAACCGCTGCCCGGTAACCAGGTCGGAATGACCTATATGGCCAAAATCCGCGGTAACTGGACGCCGGCCCAACGGGCCGCCGCGAACGACCTGTGGGCGACCTACAATTCCCCGGCCTTCACCAAGATCCTGGAGCAGTACGGCCTTCGTCGGCCGGCGGGATGGAAAGTCGCGAAGAGTCACTGATTGAGCAGCAACGGGTGCCCCGGAAGGGGCTCCCGGATCCCTACGGCCCGGACAGCGGCGCATGGCTTTCCGGGCCGTTTCTTTTTGCGGGTCGTCTTCCGGCGTTTCGACCAGGGAAGGGAGCATCTGCTACAAATATCATGCGGATGGGATCCCGCGAGTTCACTTCGCCAGTCCGGGTTCCAGGCGGCGTGAACCGCTGAAGTCGCTTGTCACCAAGCAATCCAAATTCAGTCTGCGAAACAATGAGCCGACCCGGCTCAACGACACCCGAGAAGGCCGCGAGTTTCGATTTGTCTTCGATCACGCAAAGCCTGGTACGCGTCAGAAAATAAGCATGTCTACCGCAACAAGCTGTCGCGCGTTTCGATTTACACTTGACTAGGTTGCGTGTAGTTCCTCTTTGTCGCCACCATGTTGCGCAACCTACCCAAAAACTTCGGCCAGGCACATGAGTCGCCGACAACCTCAGGCCTGACGGAGATTCGGCAACTTTACAGTTGCAAATACCATAGAGGCATGTAACGCACCAAGTATCAGAAATACCTCGGCCCATGGGTTCCGCCCGAAATGACTTGTGTGTTCCTGCAAAGCCCAGGATAGGAACAATGCGCAAAGTGTGGTGAGCGTGGGGCCGCCGATCCGCTGCACGATGTTGAGGGTGGTGGTTGCCATGGGTAGAGATTCTTTGCTGATGGATGCATATGCCATGGAGATCGCCGGAAGCCCCACCGCCCCCAGCCCAACACCACGGAAGAACAGCGCTGCCGCCAAAAGAGTCTCGTCGAGACCGTGGATTGCCTGCACTACGAGAACGAGCGTCGACAAGAATGAGAAAATTGCTCCCGACATGGCGACCCGGCGCTCGCCAAAGCGTTCTGTCAGAAATCCCAGCGACGGCAGAGCAACCATCATGCCGAGCCCCATCGGGGCCAGCATCCAGCCCATCATGGATGGGGACAAACCGCAGGCCTCTATTAGAAACATCGGGATTAGCATCTGACCAGCGTACATAACCCCGTTAAAGAAGAACTGGGCGGCAGAGGCAGCGGAAAATGCTCGTTGACGAAAAAGAGCGAGATCGATTAGCGCGTCATCACCTTTGCGCTTTTCCACATAGAAAAAGGCGGTGAGCAATAGCGCTCCCACCACAGTGGAAGTGATGCCAATCGGCCGGGTGATACGGTCTGGACCAAAGAGAACGAGCGCCAAACCCGGGGACAACAGGATAAGGCCCATCCAGTCCAGCTTGCGTGAGGCGTAATCCTCACTGTCGTTCGGCAAGAATCGCAGTGCCAGCAGAAATGCAAGGATGCCTATCGGAATATTCACCGCGAAAAGCCAGCGCCAGGACGCGTAATGCAAGATTGCACCGGCAATCACCGGCCCCAGTACAGGTCCGAGCAGTACCGGTATCGAGGCGTATCCCGCGATACGCGTGAAGCGTTGACCGGCTGTCCGTTTTATCATCAGCTGTGCCATCGGCGCCATGAGTCCTCCGCTTGCGCCTTGCAGAAGCCTGAACCCGATGAGCGAGCCCGCCGACCACGCTAGTCCGCAAAGTGCTGAACTGATCGTGAAGATCGCAAAGCACGATAGATATAGCGCTTTGGCGCCAATTCGCTCGATCAGCCAGCCGTTCAGCGGTAACGCGAGTGCGAGTGCGAGCAGATAGCCGCTGGTTACCCACTGAATAACCGAAATTGGCGAGTGTAAATCAGCGGCGAGACTGGCAAGCGATACATTCACGATCGTCGCGTCCAATTGAGCGAGTAATGATCCGAGCATCGCAACGACCGCAATCTTCCAGACTGAGGCTTCGAGCGTAGTCGCCGTACGTCTGGCAGGTGTGCTTGACCGTTCAATATGGCTGTCATCCATGTGCGATGTTTTCCAAGGCAAATGGCCAGCCGAACTTCCCGGACAAAGCGCCTCTTGGATAGGCGCTCATGACTGCTTAGGCGTATTGCCCCCGTGAAATCTGCCGAAGTATCGAGCGGAAAACAGCGCAATCATCAGCACCCCTGCGCCGAGTGCAAGAACATCCGCCGTGTTTCGCAAATTAAAGTTGCCGACACGGCAAATTAGGACATAGCCAACAACCGCGTTGAAAAACCCCCATAGCACATTCACCGTAGACGAGGAGAGACCTTCGGCAGGTGGCGTTGCGAAGGGTGTTTGAAAAGGCTTGCCCATGATGCCGCCGACAAAATGGGGAATGGCATTGGCCGAGAAAATTCCCCCAAAAAAGTACGCCACCAAATCCAGCGAGGTCATGGTTATGCGCTCCTTGTCGTAAGCAGACTGAGAATCTTCTGAGATGTGTCTGTTTCGCCGAGTTTTGGGAAGATCTGCGACATGCTATTGACGTGCGCCGCATCGCTGCTGTCAGTCATGGCATCAATTGCCAGGGTGACATTGAAGCCAAGTGCATAGGCTTCTCGCGCGGTTGATTCAACGCCCACGCTTGTGGCAACACCAGTCAGTACGACATGCGTTACACCGGCTGACTTAAGCCGGGAATCGAGGTCTGTACCTAAAAATGCGCCCCAGGCGTTCTTGGTGATCAAAATGTCACCGGGCTGGGCGTTCATTTCTGCAATCACCTCAGTCTGGTCGGCGGGAAAAACGTATATCGAACGGGGCCTGTTGGTACGTCCCCGGGGCACGCTGGCTACATTGACCAATACGACCGTCTGTTCTGCCTTTCGGAATGCATCCAGCAGCATGCGGGTCTTCGCGATCACGTCTGTGATGGGGTGAGCAAACGATAGACCAACGATGCCCTTCTGCAAATCAACGACGATTAATGCACATTTGGGATCTAATTGGGTAGCAGGCATGAGTGATTCTCTTTACATCGCATCGTGTCAGCCGGCAGTCATGAGACTCTATGGCTCGTAGCCAAGATTCGGTGACAGCCAGCGTTCCATTGTCGCAACGTCCGAAATCTTGCGCCGCGCATAGTCTTCCAGCTGATCGCGGGTTATCTTTCCAACCGCAAAATACTGACTTTCCGGATGAGAGAAATAAAAGCCACTGACAGCTGCCGCAGGCCACATCGCAAAGTTCTCGGTTAGGCTGACCCCTGAATTGCGCGTGGCGTCCACAAGTTTGAAAAGTAATTCTTTCTCAGTGTGGTCGGGGCAGGCCGGATAACCGGGAGCAGGGCGAATACCGTGGTAGTTTTCCTTGATGAGATCTTCGTTACTCAAAGTTTCGTTGGCAGCATAACCCCAGAACTCCTTGCGTACCCGCTCGTGCAGGCGCTCGGCAAAGGCTTCGGCCAGGCGGTCGGCCAGTGCTTTGACCATGATAGCGCTGTAGTCGTCGTGTTCTTTCTGATACGCGGCGACGAGCTCATCGACGCCGATGCCGGCCGTGACCACGAAGGCGCCGATATAGTCCTTAAGACCAGTCGATTTGGGAGCGATGAAATCGGCTAACGCCCGATTGGGTCGGCCGGGCGGTTTTTCGTCCTGCTGGCGCAGCGTGTGTAGTGTCATGAGGACGTGGGCACGCGAGTCATCGGT
>JAKBDW010000208.1:0-4549 GCA_021834245.1 Pseudomonadota bacterium | reverse complement strand
TCGAGGAGTTCGGCCTGAGTTTGCAGGTATTCCGCACCGAGGGTGCCGGCGATACCTCTGAGAGTATGGGCAAGTCTTTCTGCCGTCTTCTGGTCGTTTGACGCCAGAGCATCCCGGATATTCCGGGCTGCGTCTTTTTGGTTAATCCTGAATTTCTCAAGCAGCGAATAGTACAGGCCTGTATTTCCACCTATCCTGCGCACGCTCTCCGCCACCTTGACACCCGGCAAGTCAGGGAGTGGCATCGGCGCGGATGCTGTGGCGGTCGGGGGGGGAGGCGAACTGTCCGCAAGCCTTGCAGGGTGTATCCATTTTGCAAGAGTAGCGATCAGCCGGTCCGGGTCGAGAGGCTTGCCGATGTGATCGTTCATGCCTGCAGCCAGAAATGCATTTTGCTCACTGACGTATACATTGGCCGTCAGGGCGATAATGGGCAAATTGGCGAGCGCCGGATTCTTGCGAATCTCACGGGTGGCGGTTATGCCATCCATGACCGGCATCTGCATGTCCATCAACACGCCATCGAACGGTTCTTCCTGTAGTCGTGCAATCGCTTCCTCGCCGTTCTCGGCCATGGCAACCCTGATTCCAAAACTCTCGAGCAATTCTCGCGCGACTTGCTGATTGATTTCGTTGTCTTCCACAAGCAGCAAGTAGGCTCCCTTAACCTGAGCGACCAGTGCCGGATTGAATTGCGCGCCGATTATCCTGAACTTTCCGGTAGCCCATTTCTCAAGGCCGAATATGTTGGCGATGGAATCGAACAATTTCTTTTGCTTGAACGGTTTTTCCAATACCCCGTCAATCACTTTGTCATTGATAAGTGCAGGAATTCCGCTCTGTCCATAACCCGCGATCATCAGCACCTTCGGTTTGACGGTCAATTCGGGCATCTCACGCAGTTCCCGCGCCAGTTCCAGCCCGCTCATCTGCGGCATCTTCCAGTCGAGGATGGCCAGATTGAATGGCCGCCCTTCCTTGTTTGCCTTGCGCACTGTGCTCAACGCATCGCGTCCATTGCTCGCAACGGAGACATCGAACGAGAATGACTCCAGATAATTCTTCATGATCAGCAGGCTGTTCTCGCTGTCATCAACCGCGAGGACACGCATGCCGCCCAGTCCGGTAAATTCGGTGTGCGGAATGTCTGCCTGCTTTTCCGCTTTGAAACAACTGACCGTGAAGATGAATCTCGAACCGAGGCCGGGTGTGCTCTCTACCCAGATCTTGCCGCCCATGATTTCGATAAGGCGCTTGCTGATCGTCAGTCCCAGACCGGTACCGCCAAATTTGCGCGTGATGCTGGTATCGGCCTGGGTAAATGGGCGAAACAACTTTTCGATTTCCGGTTGTGACATCCCTATTCCCGTGTCCTTTACGGTAAATCGCAGGATGACCTGGTCACCTTCTTCCTTTTCCAGCTCTGCACTAACCACGACTTCGCCCTTGGGCGTGAACTTGACCGCGTTGCCCGCCAGGTTGATCAGTACCTGGCCCAGGCGAAGAGGGTCCCCGACCAGAATGGAGGGAACATCGGGGGAGGTTTCGATGAGAAGTTCGAGATTCTTCTCCTGAGCCTTGACACCCAGAATCGTGGCAAGATTGTCCATGACGTCATCCAGTTCGAACGGTATCCTGTCCAGCTCCATTTTCCCGGCCTCGATCTTGGAGACGTCCAGGATGTCGTTGAGGATGCCCAGAAGCGATTTCGCCGAACTGTGTATCTTCTGGAGATAATCCTGCTGTTTTCCGGACAACTCTGTCTGCAAACAGAGATGGCTTAAGCCAATGACGGCATTCATCGGAGTGCGAAGCTCGTGGCTCATGTTGGCAAGGAACTCGTCCTTGATATGGCTTGCGGCTTCGGCGCTGCTTCTTGCGGCTTCGGCTGCCTTCAGCTTCTGAATCTCCTGCTCCAATTCACTGTTGACCAGCACCAGCATCTTGTTCCGGTTCTCCACCACTTTCTCCAGCACCACGATGCCCCGGTTGACCAGCAGCGTCAGCACGCCAATGACGAACAGCATGAACGTGCCGATTATCGCTCCCGAGCCTTGTGCTGTTTCCGATCGACCTATGGCCTTCCGTATGGTTTCCTGGAATTCCTTCTCTGCAGTATCCCGGTAAGAGGTTGCCGCCGCAGTGTAGGCATTGCGCAGATCCCGCAATTGCTTTATCTGCTGCTGACTGGGCAGATCCTTCTTTGCCATCATCCTTTGCGCCACATTGAATGCCAGGCTGTAGAAGGCATTGAAATCGGATTTCAGTTTTTCTATTTCATTCGTGTGTGCCGTATCGATCTCTTCCATGGACTCATATCGGCTCAGAATCTCCGATGACTTGGCTTTGGATGCCTCCAGATAGTCCACCTCGCCGGTTGCAGCTGCAGCGTTCAGCGATTCCACGACCCCCTCGAAGCTCTTGAGATTTTCGCCGGCCGCATTGAGTATCGGGAATTCGGCATCGCGGATTTCCTTGAGCAGCGCATTCCCTCCGGACAGCACCAGTGAGGAGTAGATCAGGTAGGCGACAAAACTGGCCACAGAAATGGAAGGTACCAGCATCAGCTTCAATTTCAGTGGATAGTTGCGGAATCGATTTATTTTCACGGTCAATCCGCCTCAGGGTTTCAGAACGACCCGGACGCTGCGATTCACGGCGCTCTTGTCGATATATCCGATGGCGTTCGGATTGCCGGCGACGGCTTTTCTGACCGCCGCGTCGCCCGCGATGAGCTGCGGCGGGCGACCTTCTCCCGTGAAAATGATCTTGGCCCAGTATGCAGTGAGTTGCGAAGCATTCTTGTGGGTGACTTTGGAATAGAACTCATCCCTGATGGCGCTTCCTTCGGGCTGGTCTATGGGGAAGGCCGTACGCTCATTCGGAAAAGTCACGACTTTGCCGAGGAATATCTTGGCAGTCTGCTCGGCAGTGAGGCTGGTAACCGAACTCTTGGAAGAAACGACGACGACCACTTCAGCCTGCGCGCTGAAGGCAAGCGATAACAGGGCAAGCAGCAGCGTAAACTTCAGGCCATTGTGCAATATCATCGGTATTTCCATGCTGTGCCGGACGGCTAGAAAACGAAGTCGACAACTGCAGAGATGACATGGAACGTCGTGCCGTAGAGGATAACGTTCGCCGGAACATTGATGAGGTAACCGTTGGAATTGTCGCTGAGCGTGACGCGATCGTACTGCATTTTGAAATCGAAATTTCTCATGAAGTCCCAGCGTACACCAAAGCTGTCCGTGCTCTGCGCCCGGTTGGCCAATTGCAGGTCGTAAGCGCTCGGTGGCGGGGATGACTGAATAAAGGAGCCCGAGCTATTCTGGCTGTGTGTCAAATACGGCGTGAACTTATTGATGCGATAGCCGGCGCTGATATACATCGCGCTGGACATGAAAGCTGAGCGACGCTGAATCCACTCGGACATGACGAACCAGTCGCCCGGGTCGTAGTTGGCTCCGAGGGAGAGATCGCTGTTTTGGATCCATGGTCCTGTCGTCCCCGTCAAAGTATATTCGGTTGACGACATTCGCTGCTGGTAGCCGGCGTGATATGTGGCCTGCCCGTATTCCAGCGTATCGAATATTCCCCACATTTCCTTGGAAGTCGTGACGCTGTTGGGCCTGTCGAGAGTGTTTCTGCCGTATATGGTCTTGAAGGTATTCACGGCGTCGCCGATCTCGGCGCGGTACATGGCATCTACGCCATCGCTGCTCGGAATGGAAAGTTGATGGTACAGGTCCACCGGCGGCGTGACCCAGGTATAGCTATATCCGACATCCCAGTTTTCGGAATCCATGAAAGTCGGCAATGCGATGCGTCCGACACGCATATAGAAATTCGGAGTAAAAGAATATTTCACGCTGAGCCATTCGACCTCCGGTCGGTAAGTGCCATCGGCGTGATACTCCGTATCAATCTGCAGCAAGGCAGAGACTTTGGGGGAGAAATTGGCATTCAAGTGCGCCGCAAACCTGCTGTTGTTGGTTGCCGACCAATCGTTGCTCAGGCCGGCGCCCTTGGGGGTAGTAGTGTCCACGACATAATCCCCCAGTCCTTGGCTGGAGTGCGATAAGCCAAGCGTGCCGAAACCGCCCAATTTGAACATCGGCTGTTCCGTTGCGACATTGTTCGTGGCGGAGGCGGCTTGATCTGCGTCTGCGACGGTAATGCCAACGGAGAACAGCGCAAGGACGGCCAGACAATTCAGTTTTGTCATAAGGTTCACATTAAATTGAAACGATCGTGTTTCATCCTCAATGTTTCAGAAAGCGCGCATGTAAGGTAAGGCACTGCCTGTTGCGATCGGTAGCGCTTGCTGGCGGATTTCCCCGGACGGTCAGAACTTGACGAAAGGACTGCCCCAAAGCATCTTTATCACTTCTACCAGTTCGGATGATGACTGCTTGGCAGTGCCCTGCAGGCGGGTGTTTTCATTCCTGAGGTAATCCATGACAAACTTGATCTTGATATGCGTCTTGACACGCGCAATCAGGATGGGCGCGTTGATCGGTTTATGAATGAAGTCCGACGCGCCAAC
>JAKBDW010000528.1:0-4555 GCA_021834245.1 Pseudomonadota bacterium | reverse complement strand
CAATATTAGGCAAAGATAATATTGGAATTATCCCAGTTCCGGTGCCCAGCGGTCAATCTAAACCCTAAGTCACGGATTTTCCGGAGGTTTACTTGGCTTCCACCTTGGTTTCCGTGGCCTTCAGGCGGGTCACGACGGCACCCTTGTCGGTCTCGCGTCTGAGCGCGCCGTTAACGATGGCGCCGGCGCTCATTTCAAGCACCTTGTAAACCACGTCGCCTGTAATCTCGGCCTTGCCTTGGAGCTCTATACGTTCGCTGGCGTGCACGTTACCGTTCACTTTTCCGTTAATGATCATGTGCGGAACGACCACGTCTCCAGTCACAACTGCATTCTCGCTCAACACCAGAGTGCTGTTGCCTTCGCCTGTAGCCGTGATATTGCCCCTAATTTTGCCGTCGATGCGAAGACCCCCCGTGAAGGAAATATTCCCCGACAGCTCGGTTTTGACACCTACGAGAGTGTCGATGGTGTTGCAGGGCTTGTCGCTCGACTTCTTTGCCAGTGAATCCAACATTGGATAATTGCCTCCGCCTTGTAGTTCCGGGCCCTACGCGCGGCAATCCTCCATGGAAGGCGGTTCCGGCTCAGGCTTGAATGATTCAAAGAAATTCGACAGGATCGAACATCAAGTAAGTATAGACGGTTCCGAGAGCTTTCAAATCTTCGGCCAGTTGTACAGTTGCTCTAGCGTCTGGCCGCCTGCGCCGGCCGTCGTAACGCTGACTTTGACCTGCTGCGGTTCGAAGTTGGCGGCCAATTTGAGCGTGCCGTCGAATTCCTGGAAGTACTTGAAATTGACCACGAGGGGTTTATCACCTGCTCCGGGGAAGGTATACGCGGCGTTTTGCCCGCCCTGCACGCCAGTGACCTGGAGCTTGGCGTGCCCGTAAATCGTCTGGCTGTGCTTCAGCGCTTGAATTAAAACCAAATGATACTGGTATTGGTTGCTGTCACCCATGCGCTGGAGCTTGAGACTCTGTATTTGCAGGCCGGCCATTTTGTTGGCGGGTGAGATGATGTTGCGGTAGAAGCTTACTTCTTCCTCCAGCTTCATGATCTGCTTGGCCGAGTCCTTGAGCGACTGATCGAGTTGCTGATATGCAGTCTGGTCGATTTGTACTGCACGCTGGGCGCGCGCAAGCCCCTCACGAAGATTTTCGTTCTCGTCGCGCAGGCGCTGCATTTCACTTCTCAGTGCTTCCTGATGCTGGTATGCGGACAGGCGGTCAAAGCCGGCCATGTTCATTCCATGATTGTAAATCGCGCCAGCGGTGACAATGAGCACGACCGACACAAGACCAGCAACAAACAGTTTTATGCGCGGAGAATAGCGTGGTTTGACGACCAGTTCGCCGGTTTTGTTCCGCCAGTTAAGCAGGCTGACTTTTCTTGCCACTCAGCAACCCCAAAAATCCATTCTATAATTTGTCAGGCTCCCACACGGCGGACCTGACTGCAATCGCTGATTATAACGGTCCGACCGTATCCGACAACCGCCAATCGACGACCGGTGGCTGGCTCATGGCAGAAGGGCAGGCAGCGCTAGACCTAACGTCTCCTCCAGACCGAACGCGATGTTCATGTTTTGCACCGCTTGACCGGCGGCTCCCTTCACCAGGTTGTCTATCACCGATAGCACTACAACGGTGTCCCCGTCCTGTGGACGATGGAGGGCAATGCGGCACATGTTCGAGGCACGCACGGAACGGGTGTCGGGCAAGCTGCCCGCAGGCAGCACATCCACGAAAGGTTCGGACCGATAGCGCTCCTCAAAGATTGCCTGCAAGTCAGCGCCAGGATCCGTCAGACGGGCATAGAGTGTCGCGTAAATGCCGCGCACCATAGGTACAAGGTGCGGTACGAAAGTGAGTCCAACGCTCGCGCCGCAAAGTCGCTCGAGGCCCTGACGGATTTCCGGCAAGTGCCGATGGCCGGCAACGCCGTAAGCTTTGAAATTGTCGGACGCTTCGGCAAAAAGGCTGTGCACCTCCGCCTTGCGCCCGGCACCGCTCACACCGGATTTGGCGTCAGCAATGAGATGTTCGACATCGATCAGACCGCGTTCAAGCAGCGGCAGAAACCCGAGTTGCACCGCAGTGGGATAACAGCCGGGATTGGCGATGATGCGCGCGGTGCGAATGCGCTCGCGGTTGATTTCCGGCAGGCCGTAGACCGCTTCCGTCAAAAGATCAGTGCAAGCATGCGGCATGCCATACCACTTTTCCCACAACGCCGGATCGGTCAGGCGAAAGTCCGCCGCAATATCGATGAGCTTGGTGCCGGCATCCACGAGTGCCCGTGCATGGGTCATGGCAACACCATGAGGCGTGGCCGAAAAGACGACGTCACAGGCAGCAAGCTGTTTCGCGTCCGGTTCGCTGAAAACCAGGTCCACGTAGCCGCGCAGATTCGGGAATAGTTCAGCGACCTTCTTGCCAGCTTCGCCGCGCGAGGTGATTACTTTGAGCTCCGCCTCAGGGTGTATGGCAAGCAACCGCAAGAGCTCAACGCCCGTGTAGCCCGTGCCGCCGATGATGCCGACCTTGATCATGTTGCGCGCCTTGCCATAAGAAATTCAAATGTTAGCAGATTATGAGGCCTGTCGGCAGGATGCGCTGTGCCGCGGGCAGCAAAGCCACATCTTCGAAGCGGCGCAGAAGACATGCGCAGATGCAAAGGACTGCGAGTGGACAATGCGCGTGCGGCCGCAAGGATTGGCTGTCGCTCGAACCGTGAGTCACAGCCGTCGCGGAGGCAATTAACACCTGACGGTATCGATTCAAGCTACAGACGACAGACAGCTGAAAATAAGAAGGGGCGCCGAGGCGCCCCTTCGCACTGCCAGGTACCGACTGGGATTAGAACGTGTAGATCATGCCCAGGGAGGCGCCGCTCGGGTTTTCACCCGCAACGGTTCCGACGGTATTGCCGTGACCACCGGCGAACGCGTTGTAGGCTGCGTTTGTGCCGTTCGTGGTCTTGGCGTAGTCAAGATAGACTTCGGCGTTCTTGCTGAAGTTGTGGAACACGCCAACCGCCGCCATCTTGCCGCTGTTGCTGGAGGTAGCCAGGCCATCGGTATTCGCGGCGTCATAGTACTGCAGCTTGACGCCGTAGTTGGGGATGAACTCGTACGAGGCGCCAATACCGAAGACATTGCGCTTCACACCCGACACGCCGCCGATATCCTTATCCTGCTGTACCAGGGCCACCAGACGCAGCGGGAAGCTGAAGGTGTACGAGCCGGCAACGCGCACCGCGTTCTCGGCATTTGTCGTGCCGTACAGGCCTGAACTGTGATACTCGTAGGCCAGGCCAACGAGCAGCCCACCATTGTTATAGGCAACGCTGGCGCTGGTCTCGGAAGCCTTGCTTGTGGGAGTCTGGGTCGGCGTGCCGCTGGTGCCGCCAAGAGTCGTGTTGCTGTTTTCCAGCGTGTAGGCAGCCTTCACAGTCATGCCAAAGAATTGAGGCGAGACGTAGAAAAGAGTGTGGCCAGGACGCTCATCGAAACCATAAACACCCTTGGCGCCGGCAGCAGCCGAGGAAGTGATGATGTTCCGGCTGTCACCGATCTCGTTGCCGAACAGGTCCACGGCGCGGCCGAGCTGCTTCATGGGCGAGTCATTGCGGCCGGCGGCGATCATGCCGAAGCCGCCTTCAAGACCGGCGTAGGTGTTGCCGTTGCTGAACTGGTCGTAGCTGAAACCAGCGGCATTGCCGGCAGGCGGGTTGTTGTCGGAGCCCAGGCTCACGAAGGTCTGCGACGAGAACAGCGCCTTCATGCCGTTGCCGATGTCGGTGTTGGCATTGATGTCGATGTTCGAGGCATTGCTCGACACGTAGCTGCCAGATCTTTCGGCGGCGCCGCTGGCGCCGTTCTTCATTGAGTCAACGGAAACGTTAGCGTAACCGCTGATGGTCACGTCTGCCATCGCCGTCGCGCATACGGCCGCGGGCGTGAGAACGCCGACGATAGCGAGGGTCAGAAGCTTCTTGTTCATTCGAATCCTCCTGCATGAGGTTGTTGTGAAAAAAATATTGGGTGTAAGCCGTCACACCCCAGCCGCTGATATATCACGGCCCTTTTAAAGGTGCAACTTGATTTTGCAAAAATGCGACAAGTCTAAGCATGTTGTATTTTTGCAACAACTTTCTTTCCCTGAAAAGAAGATACATTAAAGCCATTGCGGAAGGATGACAACATTGCCGGTAACAAAAAACTCTAGCGGCACTTTGCGCTCACTCTCGCCGCTTCAATGACGTTGCATGCAGTGAAACTATTCCACATTGCTCGCCACAGAATTTCTAAGTCGGGCATCGACCGACAGACCTGCTTGGCTTTCGAGTCAAAAACAGGCGCAGAGAATGCTTGTACCGAATTTCGATGAAGTCGGTGATCGATGGACGCAAACGAGCGGGCGTGATTTGCCCCTTTGGGCTGCATGGTTGGCAATACACCCGCTGCGCAAGCTGCTGGGGCACTCCCTCCAGATTCAACCAGGTTCCAACGCAAACGGCGTTACCTCCCAATTGTATCGTACTGAGATAC
>JAKBDW010000028.1:0-4556 GCA_021834245.1 Pseudomonadota bacterium | reverse complement strand
TCCACGCCTCTTGCTCCGCTTGCCGCGCTTCCATCGCTTCGCGTACCGCTTTGGCCTGATCTTGCACCATTTGCTCGGCTGCAATCCGGACCTTCTGCTCCGCATGCCACGCCTCCGTCGCTTCGCGTGCCGCTTTGCTCTGATCTTGCGCCATTTGCTCGGCCGCAATCCGGACCTTCTGCTCCGCTTGCCACGCTTCCGTCGCTTCGCGTGCCGCTTTGCTCTGATCTTGCGCCATTTGCTCGGCCGCAATCCGGACCTTCTGCTCCGCTTGCCACGCCTCGGTCGCTTCGCGTGCCGCTTTGCTCTGATCTTGCGCCATTTGCTCGGCCGCAATCCGGACCTTCTGCTCCGCTTGCCACGCCTCGGTCGCTTCGCGTACCGCTTTGCTCTGATCTTGCGCCATTTGCTCGGCTGCAATCCGGACCCTCTGCTCCTCTTCCCATGCTTCCGTCACTATTCTTGTCGCGTCAACTTGCGCCTGCGTCTCCTGCGCCAAAGAGTGTGCCCACTCGGATACCGCTTGACCATCGGCTACCGACTTCGCGTACTTTTCGCTGAGTTCAACCAATTTATGGTCCAGCGACTTCGCCCAAGTAGCAACTTCCCGGTGGTGAACGTAGAGGTCCTCAGCCTCGGAAAACAACACCGATGCACGCAGCTTTCGCTCGACTTCCGGGGAAATGGCACCAGCAACACCAACGAAATAAACCGGATCGGTTAGCGACGCCGGACGCTGGACGATTTCGTCACCGGTGTCAGTGAAAGGCGTGATGATCTTATCGGCCGAGCCGCCGACTAGGCTGAAGATAGAAGATCCTACGGCTAAGCGCTGTCCAAAGTATCTCACTTGAGCAAACTGCTCTCTTAGAAGTTGGTCGAACTCATCGAAGTCTAGCTCCTTGACATGAAACTCGTTGTGGTAGCCGGCAAGCTCCGCATAAATCTCGCGATTCGGTGATGACATGATCATTAAGCCATCAGCGCGCAGCACTCTCCGAACTTCACTGAGCATTTCACGGTGGCGGTCATGATGCTCAATGGTTTCAAAAGAAACTACAACATCTACGCTCGCATCCGGCAATGGGATTGCTGCTGCGTCACCCTGTTTAAACTCCAGGTTGCGTTGATCCGCGTATGTACTTGCGGCGTGCGCTACCATTTCTTCGGCAATGTCTACACCAATGACCTTCGCCGCGCCGACAGCCAACATCGCGGAACCGTAACCTTCTCCGCAGGCGATATCGAGCACGATTTTTCCTTCCACAACCCTTCGACACCACGCATAACGATGCATATGTTCATGTCGAATCTGACCTGCCTCACTGGGCAGATAGCGCTCACCCGAAAATTCCATCAGACGTTGACCTGTACGATTTCGATCGACTGCATAGGAATTCCCACCAAGCCGTAGCGCATGGTGCTCTCAGTAGCTTTAAAGGCCAATGCGTCGTGGATCCAGTGCTGTTGGGTGTGATTTTCCTGCGAACCGGTTGCCAAAGCGACATCGACGCTATAATCCCCTTGAGGCAATATCGGCATACGAAATCGAAAATGAGCCTCTACCCGTGTATCGGCATCAAGCGAAATCGGTGCTTCATAATAATTGAGATAGGTGTTGTCCCCAAAGAGCTGTTGACCCAACCGGTCCTTTACATGGAACCCCAGGATAGGTGAGTCAATCGGGCGTAGCGTCACAGCCTCGATGACCAAATCAACCGCCTCTCCACCGCTGACAAGTGTCAGCTGCGAACCGTGTTCATCAAGTATTCGCACCCCAACAATCTGTGCCGCACCCGCGCCAAACTGCGTGCCTAAATGTTCGGGGTCAAAATCGAAGACCTCGACCAAATTGCGCTGCGCACTGCCATTGAGAGTTGCCTGCCTGAAATCGACCACATCCGTAGGCACGTGGAGTGCCCCCGGCAGTGACTCGGAGACATCAGAGGCTTTATCACCCGCTCCCAACCGTACTTTGTCACCTACCGACGCACGGTCGGCAGCGTGCTGCACGGCGAGGTAATATTCCACCACCTCGCGCGCCGATCCGTCCATCACCATGCGCCCTCCGTCCAGCCAGATGGCCCGACTGCACAGACTGGTCACCGCGCCAGTGTCATGGCTGACGAACAGCAGCGTTCCGCGCTTCTGGAACTCTCGCAGATAACGCATGCATTTCTGTGTGAAGCGGACATCGCCGACGCTCAGGGCCTCGTCAATAACCAGCGTATCGGCATCGACGTGTGCAGCGATCGCAAATGCCAGACGCACATACATGCCACTGGAATACGTTTTAACCGACTGGTTGATGAATTCACCGATGTCGGCGAAGTCCACGATGGACTGAAACCGCTTGCGCAGTTCGCCCTCCGGTATGCCGTAAAGGAGCCCGCTCAGATAGACGTTTTCCTTGCCGGTGAACTCCGGATTGAAGCCGGCGCCCAGTTCGAGCAAGGCCGCAATGCGTCCATACACCTGTACCGCTCCTTCGGTTGGATGCAGCGTGCTGCACACCATCTGCAGCAGCGTTGACTTGCCTGAGCCGTTGCGACCGATGATGCCCACCGTCTCGCCACGTCGCACATCGAAGGTGACATTGCGCAGTGCCCAGAATTCATTGAAAAAAGCGCGAGGGCCTTTGCCAATCAAGCGACCCACTCGTGGCAATATCATTTGCTTGAGTCGATCGGCGGGCTGGGCGTAGATGTCGTACTTCTTGCCCAGGGACTCGACGGATATGGTCAGTGGTTCAGAGGACATCTGCAAATCCCTTGCGCGTGCGCTGGAACCAGGCAAAGGCGAGCCAGGCGAATAGACACGACGCCAGCGTATATAAACCGAGCATCTCCCAGTTCGGCAGTCGCCCCCATACCAATACGTCACGAGAAGCCTGAACGATCGCCGTGAGAGGATTGAGATAGAGCAGGTCGCGATAGCGTGGCGAAATCCGCTCTATCGGATAGAAAATCGGCGCAAGGAACATCAGCGCAGCCGTAATGATGCCCATGGCCTGCTTGAGGTCCCTCAGAAAAACGCCCAGCGAACTGAGCAGCCAGATCATGCCAGCAACGAAAGGAAGGAATGGAATGATGACGATCGGGAAGAGCACGGCAGTCCAGGGGATGAATCCGCGCTTAAGAAACGAAATGACTAGCAACACGAGTGTCGACACCAGCAGGTGAAACAGAGCTGATCCCAGCGTGCTCCACGAAAGGGTCTCGAGGGGGAAAACTACCTTTTTCACAAAGTTGGTATTTTCTATGATCAGCGTGGGCGCACGATTCGCGCATTCCGCGAACATCGAATTGACGTTCATTCCGGCAAAAAGAATGATTGCGAATTCAAATTTCCCTCCAGTCTGCCCGGCCCAGTGTGACCGGAAAATCACTCCGAAGATGAAGGTATAAATGACCAGCATCAGCAACGGGTTGAAGAACGACCACAGCAGACCTACAAAGGATCCGCGATAGCGCCCCGCCACATCGCGCTTGGCCATTTGCAGCACGATCGCAAAATGACGAACCAGCGCTGCATAGGGCGAAAATGGATTACTGGTGCGGTAATTTGAAATCATGCTTTTCATTGACCTTGAGGAACTCGTCGCCATCGCCGACTTGCATGTCGAACTTCGGATAGTGGCCTGTCAGGCCCTCTATCGGCTTCACTATGAAACGCATTGACCCGTGTCAGGTAAACGCTACGTCCAGCTCCGCTTTGAGATCCGCCAGGTCCTCCACACCCACCGACAACCTCACCAGCCCATCACTGATGCCCAACCGTTTGCGGTTGGCCGCCGGCACCGAGGCGTGGGTCATGATGGCCGGGTGCTCGATCAGGCTCTCGACGCCGCCGAGCGATTCGGCCAGCGCGAACAACTCGCAGCGTTCCAGCATGCGCGTGGCCTTTTTCAGGCCGCCCTTGACCTCGA
Organism: Pseudomonadota bacterium; assembly: GCA_021834245.1. GTDB lineage: Bacteria > Pseudomonadota > Gammaproteobacteria > Acidiferrobacterales > UBA6901 > JAJXUF01. Next base: position 628 of record JAKBDW010000028.1, on the reverse strand, counting down.
CGCTGATGATGCCGCCGTAGCCGTCCATCTGGCGTTTGGCCAGGGCGTGCTGCGGGTGGCTCTTGAGGCCGGGGTAGATCACCCGTTCGATCGCGGGATGCTTTTCCAGCCACCTGGCCAGTTCCAGCGCGCCTTCGCAGTGGGCCTTCATGCGCAGGTGCAGGGTCTTCAGGCCGCGCATGGCGAGGAAGGCGTCGAACGGGCCGGCCACGGCGCCGACCGAGTTCTGCAGGAAACCCATCTGCTCGGCCAGTTCCTTGCTGCCGGCCACCACGATGCCGCCGACCATGTCGGAGTGACCGTTGAGGTACTTGGTGGCCGAGTGCAGCACCAAGTCGGCGCCGAACTCCAGCGGCCGCTGCAGCATCGGCGAGCAGAAGGTGTTGTCGACCACCAGGATCAGGCCGTGCTTCTTCGCGAAGGCGGCGACCTTGGCCAGGTCGACCAGCTTCAGCATCGGGTTGGTCGGCGTTTCGGCCCAGATCATGCGGGTGTTGGGCTTGAGCGCGGCTTTCATCGCGGCACTGTCGTTGAGGTCGATAAAGCTGAAGTCCAGCCCGGCCGAGCGGCGGCGCACGCGCTCGAACAGGCGGTAGGTGCCGCCGTAGAGATCGTCCATCGCGATCAC
>JAKBDW010000409.1:0-4578 GCA_021834245.1 Pseudomonadota bacterium | reverse complement strand
AGGGAGCCTCGATGATCCGCAATTCAGCTATGGCAGCATTATCTGGAAGGCATTCCTCAACGTCATCGAAAAAATCGCCACCTCGCCATTCCGGGCACTTGGTGCACTTTTCGGGGGCGGAGAGAAATTCGAAAGCATTGTGTTCGAGTTTGGCAAGCCGGACCTGTCGCCACCCGAGCGTGAAAAGCTGGTGCATCTCGCAACGGCGTTGAGCAAGCGCCCCAAGCTGTCGCTCACGGTGCATGGAGTCTATGCGGATGCTGACCGGGTCGCGCTACAGGATCTGGCGGTACGCCGCGCTGTAGCAGAGATGACTGGACAGCACCTGGAAGCCGATGAAGATCCCGGCCCCCTGCCTACCAGCTCCACCAAAGTGCAGGGGGCGCTGGAAAGACTATATTCCGAGAGAATCAGTTCCAGCGACCTTGCCGCGTTGAAAGAAGGCTATCGCAAGGCCAACCCAGGCATGCTGCAAGAAGGCGTCGGTGGGAAAATGATGTCAGTCCTGTCGGGTTTGTTCCGGGAAAAGCGCACGCTGAATGAAGACGAGGTGAAGCAACTGAAAGGGACAGATTTCTACGCCATATTGTTCCAACGCCTGCGCGATCGTGAGGCGGTCACCGATGTCCAGTTGCAGGAGCTGGCCAGAACACGTGGCAATAATACCTTGGCGGCGCTGCAGGCTGCTGGCGTACCGCCAGAGCGTATGCAGGTCGCCGCTCCGGAAAAAGTGGAAGCCAGGGAAAATGATGTTCCGTTGAAACTGGAGCTTGGCACAACTTCCAAGTCGGCTATTCCCGCATCCAGTTAAATGCAGGCACGACGCCAACCTTGGCGGCTGCATCGAGTTTTTCCTTTTTTTTGGGGGGAAAGCGGACAACGCACGCCCGTGCAGGCTGCAACTCCTCATGGCCGAGCTGCGCAAACGCATCAAATCGTCCAAGGACGGTCAGCGGGAGCGCGTCAACGAGTTGAACCGGCAAATCAAGAAGACCGGGGAACGCCAGCAGCGCCTCCTGGAAGCCATCGAGATGGGCATTATCGAATTGGACGAGACTAAGCAGCGCCGCGCCCAGCAAGTCAAGGCGGCACGGGAAGCGCTAATCGACGATGGAATAATAAAAATGGGCAAGCTGAATCAGTGTCCTGTGAACAATAATCTTGCCTCAAAATGAGTTTTCATGGTGCCCCCGGGTTTTGGGGACTGTTATCGCGAACGCATAATTTTGCCAACATGGCATTTCGGAACCAAAACCTCACCAAAGGTGTGCCCTTTCCCTTGCTATGTACTGCCGATCGTTATTAGGATTACAGAAAGGTACTGAAGAACCTGATGTGTGGATTGCGCTTTCTATCTATGGCGTCAAAGCGGCTGAGATAAAAACAGCAATCAATTTTAAGTGAAACGCTGCGGGTTTGTGAGGTGTTGGTCGCAAGACTCAATCCAATTGCGTGGATGTTGGCAGTTCGACTACAAACGCGCACCCCCTCCCGCCCAAGCCTTCACCGAGAGTGATTGTCCCACGCATCCGGGCAACTGCCTGCTTCACGATGGACAGTCCTAATCCAGAACCGGACACCCCGGTGCCCGCAACACGGAAGTAGCGATCAAACACGCGCTCGCGGTCTTCGGCGTTTATGCCGGGGCCGTCGTCGAGAACCCGCAATGTAACGAAGCCGTTTTCGGACTCGATCTCGACTTGAATTCTTCCACCTTCGCCGATGTAGCGCAACGCATTGTCGACAAGGTTGCCGACAATGGAATGCAGCGCGCCCGGATCGCCGTGCAGGAGTACGCTGTCCGGCGATTCGAGTGTCAATGCGATCGATCTCTTGAGTGCTTCTGGGACTAATGGGGCCAGGAGTTCGCGCACGTTGGCTGCGACATCGAACGCTTTCCGCTCCTCTCGCAAGTCCGAATCGAGCCGGGAAAGAACGACCATCTGGCGCACCAAGTGGGCCGCTCGCTCGATGGCGTGTTGCGCATTACTGTGTGCCACAAGGCGCTCGTCCGCCGTCGTCGCGAAGGCAAGTACATGGCTCTGATTTGCGATGACTGCCAGCGGCGTCTGCAATTCATGTGCTGCATCGTGGATGAAGGATTGTTCCTGCTGAATCTTGCGCCGCAGTCGCTCCAGCAGTTCGTTGATCGCCAGCACTACCGGTCGCAGTTCCTCGTAGCGCATGTCGGAGGCAATCGGTGTCAAATCGTCGACCGGACGCTTGTGCAAGGCGTCGGACAGCGCCCCTAACGGGCGCAGACCAGTATGTATTGCGAACCAGACCGGCAACAGGACAAGCGGAAACGCGATCGCCATTTTGAGCAGCAGGTCATCGAGGATATACATGATCAGTTTATGCGCGGATCTGATCGTCATCGTGTCGAGTACGTCGACTGTGTAACGCGGCGATGCGACACTCGTGACAGCAAAACGCTGACCATTCCAATCAAAAGCAACGCCCGACGCCAATTCTAGTGGCCGCCGCTCCGGCAGGTCGATGGACGAGTAAATTCGTCGTCCATCATGCATCCATACGAGAATTTTCGGGGCACTCGGCTGCATAGACTTTAGCATCTGTGCTTCGATCATCCGCTGCACCCCTTCGGCCGCGGCACGGACTTGCTCATCAGTTTTATATCCCGAAAGTGCCTGACTCAACGATTCGACAAATGCCTTGCGATTGACATCCAGTTCACCATCCCGATTCCTGAATAGCTGGTAAAAATTGACTGCAGAAATTACGACAAAGCAAAACATAAACGCCAGCAGCGCCGCTATCAGGATACGTCGTGCCAAGGTCGGCCTGTACCAGCGCTTCATGGATTGAGCCTGTAGCCGACGCCGCGGACGGTCCGAATGGCTTCGACGCCGACTTTGCGCCTCAGATTGTGGACGTGCACTTCGATTGCACTGAAATCTACTGGATCGCCCAAGGGCTGCAAACGGCGGGAAAGTGCGTCTTTTGAAACGACTGCACCACCGGCGCGGACGAGTTCGAGCAGAATATGAAATTCACGTGGCGACAACTCGACCTGCTGACCCGCAACGTACGCCAAATGTTGGCGCGTATCGATCCGGATTTCTCCGGAACACCACTCGCTGTTCACCTGCTGCCCATAACGCCGGATAACGGCACGGATGCGCGACACCAGTTCGATCGGTATGAAGGGTTTCAGCACGAAGTCATCGGCGCCCCCATCGAGTCCGGCCAGCCTGTCTTCGAGTGCCAATCGCGCGGTGATCACGATTACCGGCACCGTCAGCCCCGACTCGCGCCAGCTGCGTAGCAGATCCAGGCCAAAACCATCGGGCAGCGACAAATCCAGCAGCACGCAGTCGTAGCTGTGCTGCTGGATGAAATTGCAGGCATCAGCTCCGCTGCGCAGCCATTCGCTGCTGAGTCCCTCGGTTCGGAGGGATTGCTGCAACGAGCGCCCCAAATCCAGATCGTCTTCGACAATTAATATGTGCATGGACATAGCATAAGCGATGTTAGCTTAAGAAATCCCAACAAGCTTATCGTGGCATTTTTGCAACAATAAGGAATTGTCTTAAGGTCTTGCAAAGGTTTGCACAGATAAAGTGACAATCGTCACATTTCAAACCAGTCACATATCTAACCAGAAAGGATCGAAACCATGAAAAAAATCGCAATCGTTGTACTTCTGTCTGCATGCGTCACCACGCCTGCCTTGGCCGATAACTCGGGCAAATTTTATGGGGCCGTAGATTTAGGCTCTGCGTCTATGACCAATAACTCTCTGATCAATGGCTCCACCACTACCCCTGTCTCTGGTGCTGTCCGCATTGCAGGCGGATACAACTTCAGCCAGAATTTCGCTGTCGAGGTGGGCTATGCGAAACTTAGAAGTTCTGGCCCACAAAACAGCACTGTTTTAGGTATCGGCACCGAGACGCAAACCGGCAAAGGTTCATCTGCACAAATTGCTGCCGTGGGTATATTGCCGCTCAACGATGCGTGGTCTTTGTTCGGCAAAGTGGGTTTGGCGAATAACAGAACTGACTACACTTTGACCTCGAGTTACGGTGCTAATGTCACTGGAAGCGGATCGAGTACAAGCCTGCTGACGGGCTTTGGCTTTCAGTACAACGTCAACAGCAAGTTTACTATCCGTGGCCAACTGGAAAGCTTTGGAAATAACCAAATCGGCTCCGGCTCTGGCGTTACCATCAACACATCAATGATGTCCATTGGGGGTGTGTATAACTTCTGATCATTTCTGTGTTGATTGAAATAATCGAGACCGGCAATATCTGTAGCAAAGTGTAGAGTGATGATTGATTTGCAGAGTGCCGTGCTTTAATACGCCAGTCACTACGGAAGTTCCATGCACGCGTTTATTCTTCAAACCATAAGGGCTGAAAACATGGAGCTGTTTTCCATCATTCTCGCGATCGGTATTCTTACCGGTTGCGCAACTGCACCGCCTCGCCCGACCAACATTGCCCATAGCGATTACGCAACAACTGAAGCCTATGTCAGCAAACTGGTTCAGTATGAAATGAAAAAGAACTCGGTGGAGGGATTGAGCATCGCTTTGGTAGATGACCAGCG
>JAKBDW010000585.1:1964-4584 GCA_021834245.1 Pseudomonadota bacterium | reverse complement strand
TCGCAGCTTGCACGCGAGAATCTGGTGCAGGTGTTCATCTCTGTCACCACGCTCGATGCGGAGCTGGCGCGCAGGATGGAGCCGCGCGCCGCCACTCCGCGCCGTCGCCTGCTGGCGATGCAACGTTTGAACGACGCGGGTGTGCCTTGCGGGGTGATGGTCGCTCCGGTGATTCCCTACCTGACCGATGCGGAACTGGAGAATGTGCTGCAAGCCGCGCATGAGCATGGGGGGCACACTGCGGGCTATACGCTGTTACGTCTGCCTTACGAATTGAAAACCCTGTTCAGCGATTGGCTCGGCACGCACTACCCGCTGAAGGCGGAGCATGTGATGAGCCGCTTGCGCGAGATGCGCGGCGGGCGCGAGAATGACCCCGAGTTCGGTTCGCGTTTTAGCGGTCAAGGCTTGTTTGCGGAGTTGTTGTCCAGGCGTTTTCGGCTCGCATGTGAGCGCCTGGGTTTCAACCGCCGCGAAAATGCTCTGGACGTGACGCGTTTCATCAAGCCGGACAAGTATGGTCAGCAGAGCCTGTTCTAGTCGATGTTGCCCGGGTTTCCCCATTTTCAACCAAGCGAGATGGCGTCGCCAGCGCTGTTCTGGCGGATTGCCTGGGGCTTCCTGCGTGATAAGCCCTTGCGCAGCGCGTCGTGCTTTCCGTTAACAGCCAGGTGGCTTTGGCCAATCCGGGAGATGCGTTCTTCATTTTTCGTCGTGAACGGGCAGCTCCTTTAAAGTCTTTCCCGGTTTAAAGTGTGGATAGTATCTGGCGTTTACCATGACCTTCTCTCCGGTCTTCGGGTTGCGCCCATCGCGTGGTTTTCGGTAATTCAGTCCAAAGCTGCCGAAGCCGCGAATCTCTATCCGGCTTCCGTTCGCGATGGTCGATGCCAATTTTTCCAGGATGATTTTTACGCCAAGCTCGACATCTTTCGCTTGCAGGCCCGGAGTCGACTCAGCCAATTTGGAGATCAGGTCGCTTCGATTCATAGAGGTATCTTTCACCCGAAGAAAAAGTGGGCATCCAGAAGGATGCCCAAGTAGGGAGGAGAAACATGAAAGCAGCAGTAAGCACACCTGCATCACTTTCAGTGACATAGTCAGCAAACAACGTGCCAGAGTATGGAGTTCAATTTATCAACAGCTTAGCTCGGCGACGGGGTTGCTGGAACGGAAAAATCCGCACCATGAGGCAGCTCGATGCACTGCATTGGTGATTGCCGGGCATTGCCGGGAGGCCGGGTTTGTGCGGCAGGCTTAATCTGGATGGTCGTTTTCGGTCACTGTTCAAGCAAGCGCTTCTTGTCCAGATGCCGCTGCAAGCCATGCACCAGGTTCTGCGTGAGTTGTGCCTGCAATTCTTCCCACGGAACCGAGATGCCGATCTCGATGGCCTGGGTGACGCGCAGTCCTTCGTAGCCGCAGGGATTGATGCTGTCGAAAGGCGAAAGGTCCATATCGACATTGAACGACAGGCCGTGATAACTGCAACTCTTCCTGATCTTGAGACCCAGTGCGGCGATCTTGGCATTACCGACATAGACACCGGGCGCATCTTCGCGCCCTTCCGCAGCCACGCCATATTCTGCGAGCAGGTCGATCACAGCTTGTTCCATCAGGCGCACCAGTTCGCGTACATTGATTTTCCAGCGGCGCAGGTCCAGCAGCAGGTAGGCGACGATCTGTCCGGGGCCGTGGTAGGTGATCTGTCCCCCGCGATCGATCTTCACCACCGGTATGTCGGTCGGGTTGAGCAGATGCTCCGGTTTGCCTGCCTGGCCTTGCGTATAGGTGGGCGGGTGCTGTACCAGCCAGATTTCATCCAGCGTATCGGCAGTGCGTTCGTCCGTGAAGCGTTGCATGGCGCGCCAGGTCGGCTCGTAATCCACCATGCCCAGTGCCTTGATGTGCAGAGACGGATATTGCATCGAATTTTCCCCTCTTTTCCCCTTTTCCGACTCTCCCCCGCATTGCGGGAGAAGGAAGAATGGGGAAGGCAATGTTCAATCCCGCCAGGAGAGGCGGAATAATTTACAGCACCATTTTAACCATTGGGTGCGAAGTCAGGTCGCGATACAGATTGTCGAGCTGTTCGCGCGACGTGGCGCGGATGGTGCAGGTGAGACTGAGGTATTTCGCGTTGCTGCTGTTGCGTGTCTCGATGCTTGCGCAATCGAAATCCGGCGCATGCGCCAGCACAACGCTTGCGATCGCCTGCGTGAAGCCCGGCTTTGCCTCGCCGAACACCTTAAGCGGGAAGTCGCAGGGGTACTCGATGAGAGATTCACCCGGGGCGGTCATTTGCGCATCACATCCCGTTTGAAAGCCTGGTAGAGCTGATGCATCCTGGCGAACACCGGGCCCGGCTTTCCGTTGCCCACGGGGTTGCCGTCGAGCGAGGTGATCGCAAGCACCTCCTTGGTGCTGGACGTAAGCAGCAATTCGTCGGCGCTGAACAGCTCCTCTTTCATCACTTTCCGTACTTCAAACGGTATGCCGTTCGCGGCCGCGAGTTCAAGAATGACATCGTAGGTGATACCCGGCAACATGAGGTTGTCCTTGGGGGGCGTCAGCAATGTGCCATTCCTCACCGCGAAGATATTGCTTGCGGCGCCTTCGG
>JAKBDW010000585.1:0-1954 GCA_021834245.1 Pseudomonadota bacterium | reverse complement strand
TGAGGAAAGTGTCGTCCCGGATCAGAACGGCCTCTGCACAGCCGGCTTCGACAGCAGCCTGGCGCAGCAGGACGTTGGGAAGCAGTGCGATGGCCTTGATGTCGCAGCGCAGCCAGCGGTTGTCCGCGACCGTGATGCATCTGATCCCGTTTTGCAGCTGTTCGGCGGGCGGTGTGGTGAGCGGATTGCTCAGCACGAACACGGTTGGCGGAACGGGCGGGACGGGAAAGGCATGATCACGTTTGGCGACGCCGCGCGTGATATGCAGATAGAGGTACTGGTCTTCCGGGTCGTTGCGCCTGATGATCTCGTTGAAGATAAGGCTCCACTCGCCTTCGCTGTGCGGATTCCTCAGCTTGATACCATCCAGACTGTGTTGCAGGCGCTGCAGATGTTCATTAAGCCGGAATGCGCGGCGCGAATACACCGGGATGACCTCATAGACTCCGTCGCCAAAGATGAAGCCGCGATCCAGGACCGGAATCCTCGCTTCCTCGATGGGCATGTAGTCGCCGTTGAGATAGATCGTCATTCCTCCTCCTTATTGGAACAGCAACCGGATGTTGTCGACGCCGCGCGAGAATACGTTGGCCACAGGTATGTCCTCCAGTGCAACCACGGGAAGGTCGAGATAAGGCTTGTCGTTCAGCTTCAGGTGCAGGACGCCGATCTGCTGGCCGCGATTGAATGGGGCGATCATTGGCTGCCGTGTTTCCAGCGTGGCTTTGAGCGCGTCATGCTGGCCCTTGGGGATAGTCACATAACAGTCGGTCAGGAAGCCGATGCCAATGTGGTGTGAGGTTCCCTTCCAGATATCCTTGTCGCTGACGGGTTGATCCTTCGCGTAGAGTTTGATCATCTCGAAATTCTGGAAACCGTAGTTCAACAGGCGCTGGCTTTCGCTGTTGCGCAGCTTGTCAGTTGCGGTACCAATCACCACGGCAACGAGACGGTGTTCGTCGCGCCTGGCAGAGGCGGCCAGATTGAACTCTTCTGATTCGTTGAAGCCCGCAGCCAGGCCGTCGACGTACGGATCCAGCCACAGCAGGCGGTTGCGGTTGAACTGGTTGATGCCGTTGTATTCGAATTCGCGCTGCGCATAGATGTAATAGAACTGCGGAAAATCCCTGATGAGTGCCGCCGAGATCAATGCCAGATCGTGTGCGCTGCTATAGTTCTGCGCGTCGGGCAGGCCGGTGGCGTTGACAAAATGCGTGTCTTTCAGTCCCAGGCGCTGCGCTTCGCCGTTCATCGTGTCGGCCAGCGCCATTTCGTGATTGGCTATCGCTTCGGCCAGTACCCGCGCTGCATCGTTTGCGGATTGCACGATCAGCCCCCGCAGCAATTCTTCCACGGTTACTTCCTTTCCCGCATTCAGGAACATGCGTGGCTCGTCGGTCTGCATGCGCGTGGCATAAGCCGAAGGGACGATGCGCTGGGTGAGGGAGAGTTTGCCCTGCTTGATCGCACCGAACACGACATAGGCTGTCATCAGCTTGGTCAGTTGGGCGGGCGAGATGTGCGCGCTTGCGTTTTGCTCCAGCAGAAATTGCCCGCCGGTGTAGTCATATAGAGCATAGGAACTGGCCGCAAGGACAGGGGCGGGAGAAACCTGTTCCTGCGAAAATACCAGTGATGGCAAGAGTGTGAATAGGAATGCCAGTGCGAATTTCATGGGAGATCAACGTGTCGGTAATGCGCCGATTATAGCAAGCACGCGATTCCGCAGTCGAAGGACAAGCGAAGGTATAGGCATATTCCGGGTGGGTATAGGTACGGTCTAGTGCTTACGGCATATTGTCTTCAAAATTGGCGGAGGATAAAAAGGCCAACCTTCACGAACGGCCAGGGAGATTGTGATGCAACTCATCAGCACGAAAATCGGGCAGGAAATCGGCGGATTGCCAAATCGGATCGATCAGAAGCAAGATCCGGAGGTGATTGGAATCGATTT
>JAKBDW010000541.1:0-4588 GCA_021834245.1 Pseudomonadota bacterium | reverse complement strand
GCGGCATCACACCCGCCATGAAACTGAAATTGGCCGCGTGAATTCTACGAATGCACCCCGTTAAAAATGGGGGGATTACCCGGAATTGTTCCGAACGGACTACTTATGTTTTTAGGTATATTCATCCCTCCCATGTACCGTCCCCCCGTCCACGATCGTCCCCAAATTCAAGCGAAAAACCTCCGCGTCAGGCCGCGTTCGCGAGCGACTTGCGGTCGGCGCTTGGGCCACCCAGGTGTCCGTCTCTCAGCCGGTCGAACTCTATGTAAAAGATTGAGCCAACGCCCAATTCGCTGACGTAATCGATGTTCGCGTTGTGGCGCTCGACAATCAACTTGGTAATGTGGAGGCCAAGGCCGGTGCCACCTACTTTGCGAACATCGGAGGAATCCACTTGGCTGAACTTGCCGAATACGCGGTCCCTGGCACCTTCTGGAATACCCACTCCCTCGTCGTGGACCGAAATACGGATACGGGTGTCGAGGGCTTCCACGCGCACCGTCACCGCGCCGCCTTTGTCGGAGAACTTCAGGGCATTGGACAGCAGGTTGGCCATCACCTGGATCAGTCGGTTGCGGTCACCCATGATTTGGCAATCCTCTTCGCAGGGGGCGGTCGTGACATGCACGCCAAGCTTGCTGGCATAACCTGCGGTGGATTCAACTGCCTCACGCACGAGGTCGTTCGCGTCGAGCGGATTGAAATTGAACACCATCCCGCCGGCCTCGATCTGTTGCACGTCTAGGAGGTCTTCGATCAGAGCGGCGAGGCGTTGCGCATTTCTGGTCGCGATCTGGATAAGCGGTTTAAGGGTATCGGGGAGCAAGCCGCGCTTGTCGGCGTTGATAAGTTCGAGCGATCCGATGATCGAAGTCAACGGTGTGCGCAACTCGTGGCTAACAGTGGAAATGAACTGCGACTTGACCTCCAAGGCAGCCTTCGTGCGCTCATTTTCTTCCTTTATCACTTCCATCTGTTCTAACCGCTCTTGGTAGCTGAAGTAGAACTTCAAGGATATATCGCCAATGAAGTAGAGCACGAAGATGGTAGTGAAAAACTCCAACCATATCTGGGAACTGAGGGGTGGGAGATACCGAAATACGTCGAGAAGCGCGATGTATAGAAACGCAAAACCGTAGATCAACAGACGCAGGAGCAGGATGCCTAATATTTGGCTATTGTACATCGCCGCAAAGATGGACGCAGAGAATAGGAAGAAAAGCGGCGTAAAATGCTCGGACGATTTCTGCTGAATCGCAATGTTGATGATGAAAACGCTGATCGCTATCCCGCTCACGACCGTGTTTATGGCGATGCGCTTGAGGATCCGCCGACCCACAACCGGGTCTTTTCCGTCCCAAGCTTTGGCCCGGTACCCGAGTTGCACGTCGAGCAATTCGGAAAGGACTACAACGCCATAGTACGCGAGGATTGAGATGGGGTCAAAGTAGATCGCCGCCAGTATGGCCGCAGCTAAAAAGCTCCCCTGTCGCTTCCAGATAAGCTGGTTCAGAAGGCATGTGTAACCTTTGATACGTTGCTCGCGGCCGTCGGAGCTGAACCAGTCGTGTCGGGCCGCCCAAGATGAATTTAGGTCCAGCATGCTTGCCTCTGCGGGTGTGCGCCGCTACCACCATATAGCTGAAATTTGTTAAGAATTGGGCCAGCCGTAAGGCAACGCGCGGTTTTTATTCCCTTAACATTTGGAGGCAACGTCTAGCAAACAATATTGCCCGTCGAGGCCCATGCTGCAATCCGAGTTGCTAGTCGGCTGCGCTCTGCGGTGTGGCGAACGCGCGCGACGTCTGTCAGGCTGCTTCGGAACGGCCCCTCTTTGAAGCGGCATAAACCCCCGAAAGATCCGGAAACGCAATGTTAGAATGGGGGATGTCGCCCACCGGACCGAAAAACGGTGTGCGAGCCAGAATCGCGTCCCGCTGTTCCGAAACATTGGCGGTCAGAAGCTGGAGCGGCTTTTTCAGCCAAGGGTAGCTCCGTGGTCCAATCATCAGTTCATAGCCGAGGTAGCGGCGGTAAAATGCGGTATGCTCGACCCGCACCGGAGCGAGGGCCAAGTCAATATCGTAGAACATCGTCGCGAGAAACGGGATACGCATAACCAAGAAGTGCAATGGCACATGCTGTTTGCGGGCTGAAGGGTCAATCACAAAGCGGGTCAAATCCAGCGCCGTCTGTCCACGCTTGACGCTCTCCAGAATCTCAGGAAAAGTCCCCAACGACGGCGATTCATGCGATAGCTCGGACATCAGATGCAGCCGCATCGCCCCCAAAAGCTTCCCGTCGAATTCAACCGCGACGTGGACACAGTTCGCAGTTCCGTCAAATGCGTCGGTCATGATGCCGCGCTCGTTCACGGCGATCGATCCTTCGGCGCGATAGCAATTGTAACGCAGGCGACATACCTCCTCGAGGTCCTTATCGTCGGAAATTATCCTGTATCGGGATCGCCTCAGCGCTTCGATGACTTGCTCGCTCATGATTGTTCCTTTCGCCCCTGCGGGACTACGGCTTTGCTTGACATACGAGTAGGTCGCTATAGCCGCGATAAACGGTGGCCTGCCTGAGTATGTTGAAACCGGCCGCCGTGGCAGCCGCTGCAATCTCCGCCTCGGTGTGTGTCCAGTAGACGCCTTTCTTTTGTGCCTTGAATATCATGTTATTTTGTTTGGCGATTTCGCGACCCTCCCAAAAGACCCGGAGCGCGCCGGCCAGCCCGTGTTCTTTCTTAAGGTTTGAGAATAGGTAACGGCGCCAGTCGGCCACGTCCATGTAACGACCGAGATCGACAAGGTAGAGCCAGCCACCCGGACGGAGTAATCGGCGCAGATCGCCGAGCCGCCGTTCTTGCGCGGGCATCGCGTACAGCGCGTGGACGCAGATGATAAGATCAGCTTTGCCCGACGCATCAATATCTTCAAGCGCGAGGCTGTCGTATCTGATATTTCCATGGGCTGCCAATTTTGATTGCGCCGACCTGATCATGCCCGCGTCGGGTTCTACGAGGCGTATCTGGGTATCGGGGAAGGCACGGGCCGCGACCTCGGTGTAGTTTCCCGTGCCGCCACCGATGTCATAGATCAACTGCGGCGTCTTAATCGTCGCAAGGAACTCCTCGAAATCCTGAAGCAGAGCCTGGTACTCAGGGTTGTGCTCGGAAAGTAGGTCGTAGGCCGTTGCATAGGCACTCCAATCGGCACGGACCGACCTATCAGCAGTTTCAGACGTAACCAATTTTACGGGAACTAACATCTCAGCGCGAGTGTGTGAGGGCATGAGGGAGAGGCTCCGAAGTTCAATCAGGAATCACCTGTTGCGCGACATTAATATTATCAAAAAGTGATGCCGCCACACCGACATTGCAAGCGCTTTTGTCCACAGTGAGGCGCATTCTGGCCCAAGTGTTTCTATGGGGGAAACAGGCTGAGCGCCCATCAGGGAACTAAGCTGACGTACCTCTAAGAATTAATGCAAGTCTACCAGCGGTTTAGTTGCCGCGACCCCATTGGGTGAGGGTTGGTTGTCACGCCACTGTTGGGTTTCATTGATCTTTCAATTCGTTATGCGAGCCTGGGTGCGAAGGATGACCCGTTGGTCGAGATCAACGACATCGTGCCATGAGAAGAGTTTCGGCCGATGGCGGAGCGGATCTGGCGCTCTCCAAAATGGGGACCGGAAATCCCGCGCTGGGGCGCCAGCCGATGGATGCGGTGTTGATGTTTACGACGCCGGCCCTGAGTGTGCATTACAACCTGTAGGATGCCCCGATCGAGTATCAGGTCTACGACGCCTTTCCGTCATTCGGTTCCTCGGTTGAGGTCTCGACGTCAGGCGCCTGACGCCAAGACGGTGCGGATTTATCGCGAGGCCTTGGTGCAGGCGGCAAGATGGACGAGGTATTCCGGTTCGATGTACGCTTTGCACGGCGCGGCAATTTCGCGCTGGGCGTGCAAATCTTTGACGTGTCCATCGTACCGGTGCCGCGCCGCCACAACAAACCTGAGGAAAACGTGGCAATCACGCGGGAGGGACGCCGGAGGGCTGGGCAGACGAGTCTGCCAGGTAACGCCAGAAGGAGGTTGAGGCGCGTTTGAGCACGAAGCACGGCAAGTCACATTACGGCAGCAAGAACCATGTGAACGGGGACCGGATGCACAATCTGGTGCGGCGCTGCCATGTCCCCGATGGTGGCGTGTATGAACCGTCAGTGATGCGCGACTTTACCGCCCTTGGCCCGGAACTGCAGCGATACTGCCTGGGCAGCGCCGCCCTCTGTTGTGCTAAATGCGCAATGATACTGCGGCAGATCAAAGTGCCGCGCCCCTATTAGTTGCAAGTGCAACGATTAGGCTGGGCTAAAGTGAAGACCGCACAAATCCACCACATCGGCGTAAGCGTCGCCTGAACCCCACCTTCCGGCCTTGGTCCTAATCGGCAGATTGGAGTCCACAGGCCATGTCGCGATCAAGATCGGCAGGCGTTGCCCCGCGACAATCATGATGCATCCCGCAGCGCGCGGACCAGCGACGCAACCCGCGCCACCACCACATCGTCCGGAAATCGCAGCACA
>JAKBDW010000369.1:0-18496 GCA_021834245.1 Pseudomonadota bacterium | reverse complement strand
TAATCCCAGAATTCCCAAGCCGATCGCGAGATTCATCATGACTACGAGCGGCTTGAGGTGCATTTTGACAGTGACGACGCCGAGGCCGGTCTGCAGAAATACCAGCAGGAACACGGCGCCCGGAATAATGACCTGCTGTTTACGGTAACGCTTCTTTAACTGCCACCCTAAGTAAACCAGGCGGAACATGAGGAGCCCGAGGCTGCCGGAGAAATAACGATGCAGGGTGTCTTTCCAGGCCTGCTCTTCCGCCGCATCTGGAGGTGGCGCCTGATCGCTGCGCGCCGCGTAGATCTGGTGTGCGGTGAGCGGCTCGAAAGCCTTGCCGTAGCAGCCCGGCCACACCGGGCATCCGAGATTGGCGTCGGACACCCGCGCGTAGGCACCAAGCAGTACGAGCAGGAAGGCGAATGCGGCCGAAAACAACGCCAGACGGAAGAATTTCGCCGACATGCTCTTGTTCAGCATGGCTTAGCCTATTTGGGATACCTGAAGAAGACGTACTAAATCCTTACGCATGCCACTCGGATCCGCATCTACCGGATAGCTCATCATCAGGTTCCCAACAGGGTCCACGATGTAGATACGATTTAGTCCGGCGAGAGGCGAGCCTGCGGGTAACACAAATTGCTGGGCCAGGGCTTCGATTGCCGCGGGTGGACCGGTCAGCACACGCATGCCGGCATAGTCCTTTAGGGTCGCAAGCAGTGTCGGTGGGGTCGCTCCATCGGTGACCACAAATACCCGGGTTATCCGGTCTGCGTCCTTGCCTTCCGCGATCTGGACTTGGCGCATCTTGTAGAGGTTATGAACGCAAGCGCTTTGACACGCAGATGTCCCAAAATAGACCATGAGCCATTTGCCGCGCAATGCTTTAAACGCCAGCAAGGAACCATCAACGGTCTTCAGGGCAACATCGTTGATCGGTCGAGCCGGTTGCACCAGCTCGCCGTGATTCACCTGGCTAGAGGGCCGCCATCCCGCGAAATACAGGATGGACGCCAAGATCGCCGGGAGGAAAAACAGACCGGCAATGAGCAAAAGCTTGAACCTGTTGGGTCCAACGCTGGCCGAGGATGTTGGTATTTTGTTAATAGACTGGGTCATTCCGCTTCCTGCCCGTTATCTTTGGAATCTGCGTCTTCTTTCCGGATGTTTACCCATATATAGATAATCACGAGCGCTGTTGCCAGAGCGAACCATTGGAACGCATACGACTTGTGCATCGCAACACGGTTGTCGGGCGGGTTCCAGTCACGCACAAAGCCCCCTGCCGGGCTTGCGGGGTCGAGCTGGATAACGGCCGGTTGCAGGGGGAATGGAACCGCCTTCTTGAAATGCACCATATCCATATTTTCCCACACTTTCTGCCAAGGACCATTTAGGGGCGCAGGTCGCGCCAAGGTAAAAAAATGAGCACTGGGTATGGTGGCGATGCCGTTAATTTCCTGCATTCCTGTGGGCGTGCTGATTTTAGGCAAATGTTCGCGGTCAACTCCCATCGGCACCCATCCGCGATCGACCAACACCCGTGTGTCGCTGCCGGCGATTCGCAATGGCGTAATGACATCGTAGCCGACGCTGTTATTTTTCACCTGATTGTCCAGGAGAATCTGATAACGGGTGTCCCACACGCCTTTGGCCACGACACGGAAATAGCGCAGTTTGTCCGGGCTTTGCAGCTGTGCGCCAAGCTTGATCGGGTTGGTTCGATTGCGTACGTTCAACTCATGCCGAACCTCAATCTGCGCCTGGGCACGATGCAGCTGCCATAGCCCCAGTTCGACAAGCGCCGGGAAAAGCAGCAGCGTCGCGAGAGTGGGCACCAGGGATGGGCGGAATCGTATTCTTGCGGTCGGCATTGCTGCGAGGTGGATTATTGGGAAAGCGGCTGGTAATCGGGTTACATTACGGTAGTATACTTCATTCCCCTACGAGGTGCCTGGCCAACCATGCCGATATCTGTCATTTTCCGCGGCGTCGTAATCATCATGCTCCTGCTGGTGATCGGCAGCCTATTTAGCGCCCTGGGCTCACTTTACCGCCAAAAGGGACAGGGTACTCGCACCGTAAGATTCCTGACGGTACGTATTGCTCTGTCGCTGGCGTTATTCTTTCTGCTGTGGGCCGGCTTCTACATGGGCTGGCTCTCGCCGCATGGACTGCCGCAACACTAAGTGGTGACGTCCGGGGATCAGAGGAATCTAGAACTCGAAAGCGCACAAAAAAGGCCACTGGCGAGCCGCCAGTGGCCTTTTTTTATGCGTGATTCTTAGAGCCAATACACGAAGATGAACAGCCCAAGCCACACCACGTCCACGAAGTGCCAGTACCAGGAAACAGCCTCGAAAGCAAAGTGGTTGTCCGGTCGAAAATGTCCCTTGATGCTGCGGAACAGCATCACGATCAGCATAATCGTTCCGATGGTCACGTGTAGGCCGTGAAAACCGGTTAGCATAAAGAACGTCGCCCCGTAGACACCGGCCTTTAGATTTAACCCCAGTTCGGTGTATGCGTGGATGTACTCATGCGCCTGCAAAGTCAAGAAGCAGATGCCCAAGACGACGGTCAAGAAAAGTCCGACGATAAGTTGCGCGCGATTGTCTTTGAGCAATCCCCAGTGCGCCCAGGTGATCGTTGCACCCGAAGTCAGCAAAATGAGGGTATTGATTGCCGGTATCCCCCAGGGCGCCATGGGCGTAAAGGCAGCACCCTTCGGGCCACTGGTGGGCCACACTGCCTGAAATCCCGGCCAAAGCAGATGATCCTGCGAAATCCAGGGCACGGAGAAATGGCGCACGTAGAACAGGGCACCGAAGAATGCGGCAAAGAACATCACTTCGGAGAAGATGAACCACGCCATGCCCATGCGGAAAGACATGTCCACCTGGGCATTGTACTGCTCCCCTTCGCTCTCGCCGACCACCTGGCCGAACCAGCGTGTCATCATATAAACGATGATGGCTGCCCCTGCCAGCAGCACCCAGGGTCCGGCACCGAGGCTGTTGATAGTTAGAACGGCACCGAGCGCCAGCGTGAACAGGCCCATTGAGGTGACGATGGGCCATGGGCTCGGGTTAGGCAGATAGTAGCTACCGTGTTCCGCGGACATTCTCAATCCCCTTTTCTCTTAGTGATGATTTATTAATGGTTCAACACAGTAAACTGGTCGTCAGCAGGTTGCGGCCTGCGCGTTGCCGCAATCGAACAGGCCGGCCGGCGCCAGCGGGAGCGTACGGATTGGATCGTGATCGGTTTGTTGCTCATCGAACTCGCAGGCCAGTTTCATGTGACGCCCCGAAGTATCGTGTAAAGAAAACCCGCGATTACGATAACCGCCAACACCAGCGCGGTGCGCAGATTGGCGCGGCGCATACGTTCTGACCTGTCTGTCGTTTCGTCTGTCATCGCTACGCTGCCTTGTAAGGTGACCCCAGCGCCCACTACCTGGCGCCGGGGTCAGGTCTACTGCCCAAGACTCCAGCCTACTTGATCTTGGGTGCTACGGCGAAACTGTGATACGGGGGTGGCGAGGACAGCGTCCATTCAAGCCCTTCAGCGCCCTCCCATACCTTGTTCGTGGCCTTTTTCCCGCCTTTCACAGTCTGGTAGATGATGTAGACCCACAATAATTGCGACAGACCCAGACCGAAGGCGCCAATGCTTGCAATTTCGTTGAAGCCCGCGAACTGCAGCGCGTAATCCGGTATGCGGCGCGGCATGCCGGCAAGTCCCAGGAAGTGCATCGGGAAGAAGGTGACGTTGAAAAAGATCGTTGTCAGCCAGAAATGAAGCTTGCCAAGTGCCTCGTTATACATATGGCCGGTCCATTTCGGCAGCCAGTAATAGCAGCCTCCCATCATCGCCATTGCGGCGCCTGAGAACAGTACGTAATGAAAATGCGCAACCACGAAATAGGTGTCCTGATACTGGAAGTCATCCGGCGCGATAGCGAGCATCAATCCGGAAAAGCCACCGATTGTAAACAGGAACACGAATCCGATGGCAAACAGCATCGGTGTCTCGAAGGTCATGGATCCACGCCACATCGTTGCCACCCAGTTGAAGACCTTTACGCCGGTAGGCACGGCAATCAGCATGGTTGAATACATAAAGAACATTTCACCGGCCGGCGGCATGCCAACTGTAAACATATGGTGCGCCCAGACGATGAAGGAAAGGAACGCGATCGATGCCGTGGCATAAACCATCGACTCATAGCCGAACAGAGGCTTGCGCGCAAACGGCGGTATGATCTGCGAGATGATGCCGAATGCCGGCAGGATCATGATGTAGACTTCGGGATGTCCGAAGAACCAGAAAATGTGCTGGAACAAGACTGGGTCACCACCGCCGGCCGCATCGAAGAAATGCGTGCCGAAGTGACGGTCCATAAGCACCATGGTTACAGTGCCTGCAAGCACCGGCATGACTGCGACCAGCAGAAAGGCAGTAATTAGCCAGGTCCACACGAACAGCGGCATTTTCATGAGCGCCATGCCTGGTGCCCGCATGTTCAGAATAGTCACGATGATATTGATCGCGCCCAGGATCGACGAAATGCCCATCATGTGAATCGACAGGATCGCAAAATCCATGCCGATGCCAGCCTGGATGGACAGGGGTACATACATCGTCCAGCCACCAGCCGGTGCGCCGCCGGGCATGAAAAACGTGCTGAGCAGCAGCGTGAACGCGAATGGCAGTATCCAGAAACTCCAGTTATTGAGACGCGGCAGAGCCATGTCCGGGGCTCCGATCATCATCGGAATCAGCCAGTTCGCGAATCCGACGAATCCGGGCATGATCGCTCCGAAAATCATGACCAGACCATGCATCGTGGTCAGCTCATTGAAAAAATACGGTTGCACAATCTCCATGCCGGGCTTGAAAAGCTCGGCGCGGATTACCATCGCGAAGCTGCCGGCAACAAAGAACATGAGCAGGCTGAACATCAGGTACATGGTGCCGATGTCTTTGTGATTGGTGGTAAATAGCCAGCGCTTCAGGCCGGTCGGATGCTCTTCGTGGTGTGCGGTTGCGGTTGTCATCTTTTATCTCCTGACTTCGAATTTGTTCTCGAATGCCGTCCAGTCGACTTAGCGTAATGCCTTCACCTGGGAAGGCTGAATCAGGTCGCCGGTATGATTTCCGAAGGAGTTTCGTTCGTAGGTGATGACAGCTGCAATGTCGCTGTCGCTCAGCTGCTTGCCGAACGCCTGCATGGCGGTGCCCGGGATACCGTTCATTACGATATCAAGATGGTTTTTCACCGGACCCATCTGGATGCGATTGTTCTTGGTCAGGAAGCCGCGCTCACGCAGATTCTGCATAAGCTCGGCGGATGCTGAAAAGGTCTTGCCACCGGCTAGCGGCGGGAAAGTTCCCGGCATCCCTGTGCCGGTCGCTTGATGACAGGCCGCGCAATTGGCCGTGAACACCTTCTCGCCCTGAGCCAGGAGTTCACTTTTCGTCCAAATCTTGCTGGTGTCGTCTGCAGACGCGACCATCTGTGCCTTCTGGTCGCTGACCCATTTGACAAAGTCCTCCTGGCTTACTGCCTTGACGACGATCGGCATGAAACCGTGATCCTTGCCACACAACTCGGCACACTGGCCACGATAAGTTCCCGGGACATCAATTTTCGCCCAGGATTCGTTGATGAAGCCCGGGATCGCATCAGTCTTCACGCCGAAGGCTGGTACCCACCAAGAGTGGATGACGTCATCGGCTGTGATAAGAAAACGGACCTTTTCGCCGATCGGCAGCACCAGAGGATGGTCGACCTCAAGCAGATAGTGTTTGTCCTTAGGGGCCTGATTTTCGATTTCCGGCGTGGGCGTGGAAAGATTGCTGTAGAAACTGATTCCCTGATCCGGATATTCGTACTGCCATTTCCATTGGAAGCCCGTAATCCTTACAGTTAGAGCGGCTTTGCTGGTGTCTTCCATCTTGAGAAGCGTGGCAGTCGAGGGAATCGCCATGCCCACCAGAATGAGGAAGGGGATCGCTGTCCAGATAATTTCGACAGTTGTGCTTTCATGGAATTGCGCCGGCTTATAGCCGCGGCTCTTGCGATGCATGATGATCGAATAGAACATGAATCCGAACACCACCACGAAGATTACGGCGCAGATCACCAGGATGATGTTCTGCAGGTTATAAATTTCCTTTGCCGTGGGGGTAACGGGAGTCGGGAAGTTCATCGCGTAGTCAGCCGCCGCAACGCCGGCAAACAATAGCAGGCCGATACCCGCGATTAGGCGCGCCCAGGTCAAGGTCGCGGGCCCCGTCAATCTCTTAATGCTTATGGACATGCCTACATTCTCCCGTGGTGCAAGTATTGTTAATTCTTTATTCCGGGCAGATCTTGCTGCCTCTTCAATTCTTTTCAGCGCTCATGGCGCTTTCCTACCGTGGACCCGGTGGACGGAGCATTTCGCGCAACCGCTTCGATAACGATTCGCGCTCCTCGTCATTGAGCGAAGCTCCAATCTCATACCAGCGCCCATGCGATCCAACCAAGAGGCGTGATGGATACCATCCATCTGCTTGGGTTTCGAGATTTACCCGCACCCAGTAGCGCTGCAAAGTTGTCCGGTGTTTTTCCCGACCCTCAATCTGCTCTATTTCCATGCGATCGCCGTCGATAATAACGGTCTCGTAATCGCGCGCATGGCGCGCAACACAGTAAAGCACGGCTGCGATGACCAAGGTTTCGAGGCCCATGAAGGGCGCTACTAGCCAGGCTCCCGCAAAAGCAAAGCCCACCGAAAGACTTACGCTGACGGCTGCATAAGCCAAAAGCAGGCGCAACATGCCCCGCCCGGACAACGACCGGTTAGGGTAAATAATTACCCGATACTCCGGTTTGGTCTCGTTCATCGGTGGTTATACGGGCCAGAATCAGCTTTCAATGGCCCCGGGGACAGTCCGGCCGGGGTCAGCTAACCGGTTACCAGCGACTATAGGTTACCAGCAATGTCGCGATTTGTTGATATAAGTCAATGACAAATCTGACAGAGCACCATCGATAAAGCCGCGCGGCACGCTATCACATGGGCATCGGCTCCGCAATAGACCCGGACTAAATATAAACTGCTCCTTTCTTGGGAGCAAAACTTCGACCGTGACGGTTATTGCTGGAATTTACAGATTTAAAAACGGATAAATCAGATTGAGTGAATCTAGCTTTGGTGGAACCGCAGACTGGGTCAGGGCAACAGCGGCGCAAGGTCAAGATGAGACTGATTATCCATCGCATTGGCTTCCCGACTGTAGGGTATTGCCCCAAGCAAAGGCGCTCCGATACGCTCACGCAGGGCCTGCAGATATCCGTCCAGGAGCGGATCCGGGTCAATCCGATTGGCCACCCAGGCAGCAAGCCGCATGCCGCACGCATTTATCGCACGCACGGTAAGTAATGCGTGGTTGAGAGCACCCAATCGCACACCCACCACCAGGATTACCGGCAAATCGAGAGCCCCGGCAACGTCCGCCATCGTCATTTGTGGTCCGATTGGCACGAGCCAGCCTCCAATCCCCTCGACAACCACGCACTGCGCGCGGCTGGCAAGCGTGGCATAGCACGAGGCGATTGTATCAATGCGCACTTCGATGCCGCTGGCCGCCGCAGCCAAATGGGGTGCGGTTGCCGGCGCAAATGCGTAGGGATTAGTTTCTTCATAATTCACGGCGATCGAAGTTTCCCCCAACAAAGCTTCGGCATCGGCGCTGCGCAGGCCGGTGCTGGTGGCACGGCAACCGCTAGCAACGGGTTTCATGCCGGCGACGCTGTATCCGCGAAGCGCCAGAGCACGCATTAGCGCACATGCGATATGGGTCTTGCCTACACCGGTATCGGTTCCAGTGATGAACCAGCCGCGACCCAAGCTCACAACCCCCGACGCTTGAACTGCGTCAACGGAACGGCAACGACGCCGCCGAGGGTCGGCCGGTCGTCAGTTTGCTGTTCACGGGCCCAGGCATGCCCATGGACCACTTCGTAACTCGCTGGAATACGGCCATCTGCCAGGGCCATCGCTTCGTACGCCACACGAAAGTCGGCAAACCGGCGTTTGCCGGTAAGACCAGTGGGCCGCGCCAGTGCGGCGTTGTGTGCCCCGACGGCTTTCAAATCGCGCAGCACGTCATGAACTTTAGCGTAGGTCAGAGTGAGCCGCTCGACATCCATCACCGGTTCGGCAAAACGGGCACGCAACAGCGCGTCGCCAAGATCATGCATATCGATGAAATCATGCACATGCGCCGCTTTGTCGACAGAGAACCAAGCGGCGCGCAGCTCGCGCAATGTGTCGGGGCCAAAACTGGTGAACATGAGCAAGCCGCCCGGGCGCAGCACCCGGGCAAACTCGGCGAAGGCCGAATCGGGATGACACCATTGCAGCGTCAGATTCGAGATCACCAGGTCCACCGAGCGTGCCGCAAACGGCAAACACTCGGCGTCGCCGCACACATAGCGCGGACGCAGACCCTGGCCCGGCCAGAAAAAAAAACGCCGTCCGCAGTGCGCCGCCGCAGCCGTCATAGCTGGCGCAATATCCATGCCCAGCACGCGCGCTTTCGGAAAGCGACGTGTCAGGGCGCGCGTGCAATATCCGGTGCCACTCCCCACGTCGAGGATACATTCAGGGTCGAGTTTCACCAGGTCAAGCCGCTCAATTAGTCGGTCTGCAACCTCACGTTGCAGTACCGCCGCGGAATCGTAGGATGTTGCGGCACGCCCGAACGCCGCGCGTACGCTGCGTTTATTAAGTGGTGTAGGTATAAGCGTGTCAGCCACGGAGGAAATTCTCGAGTACGTTTTGAAATGCCCCGGGGTGCGACAGAAAAGGCGCGTGACCCGCTGACTGAAGCAAGTCCTGGCGTGCGAACGGCAACCGACTCGCCAAGAATTCACCGGCTGCCACCGGAACCAGCCGGTCATGCGTGCCGTGAATCACCTGGCACGGGACGTTAATTTGCGACAGCGATGTGCGCAGATCGGTATCGCGCAGGATCGACAAACCCGCCTGCAGCGCTACGGGATCCGGTGCGCCGTAACGCAAAAGTTCCCTGCGCATTTGCTTTACTGGAACCCTCAGATCGCCTTCGCTTCCTAGCTGCAAACTGAGAAAGCGCTGAAGCGTCGCGCGGTAGGAGAGACTCAGTTCGCGGCCGAAAGCCTCAAGCACTTCCGCGTCCTGACCCCATGGCCAGTTTTCGCAACGGATGAAACGCGGCGTGGCCCCCACCAGCACCAGTCTTTGAATATTCTGTGGATGGCGCCGAGACATCCGCAACAGAATTGTCGCACCAAGTGACCAGCCCACCCAAATCGCCGGCGACGGCATCGTCGTCGCTAATTCGTCCGCATAGGCGTCGATATTCGCATCCCGAGCAAGAGCCGGACTGCGTCCATGGCCAGGCAGATCGACTACAGTCACGCGATAGTGCGATGCCAGCGCAGGAACGAGACTGCTCCACACTCCGCCATGCAGGCCCCATCCGTGCACCAGCACAATGTCCGGTCCGTCACCATGCGCGGTATGAAACAGGGTCGTCAATTTGCGCCTATCCTGAGTTTTGCCAGTGCGTCCAGCAGCCGATTCACCTGCTCCACGGTATGCATAGCGCAGAAGGTGAATCTCAGACGCGCGGAATGCGGCGGTACGGTGGGAGGACGGATGGCCGGTACCAGGATGTCACATGCGCGTAGCAGCGCACTGGCTTCGAGTGCATCCTGCGGTTCACCCAAAATGACCGGCTGGATCGGTGTTTCCGATTCCATCAGACGCAGCCCGAGTTCGCTTGCGCCGCGTCGAAACTGGTCAATACGTGCGCGTAAAGCTTCCCGGCGCCAGGTTTCTGTACGCGCCAGCACCAAACTGGCACGCGTCGCTTCGGCAATTGCGGCGGGAAGCGCCGTCGTATAAATATAAGTGCGTGCACGCTGGATAAGAAGTTCGATCACTTCTTCGTCTGCCGCAACAAATGCGCCGAATGTGCCGAAGGCCTTGCCGAGCGTCCCCATCAGAATGGCCGGCGATCGCACCGGTTCAGCCAGCAACTCGAACGAGCCGCCGCCGTTCTTCCCCAGCACGCCTAGCCCATGCGCGTCATCAACAACGAGTCGGGCGCCGTAGCGTTGTGCCAGACGTACTAGCGGGGTCAATGGCGCAATGTCGCCATCCATGCTGAATACACCATCGGTAAGGATCAGCTTTTCACCAACGCCGGTCAGTAGAAGTCTTTCCAGATGCTTGAGGTCGGCGTGCGGGTAGCGGCCGATTCTGGCCTGGCTGAGGCGCGCTGCATCAATAAGCGAAGCATGGTTTAGCTTGTCCTCGAACACTGTCGCGTGCCGGTCTGTCAACGCCGTCACCAAACCCAAATTGGCCATGTACCCCGTAGAGAAGTACAACGCCCGTGGCGCACCTACGAAGTCTGCGAGCTCCTCTTCGAGTGCATGGTGTGCACTGCTATGGCCGCTCACCAGATGCGATGCGCCAGCCCCTACGCCATAGCGTGCTGCCGCCGATTGAAACGCAGCCACAATCTGCGGATGGTTGGCCAGGCCAAGATAGTCGTTGCTGCAGAAGCAGAGTGTGCGGCGACTGTCGATAACAATCTCCGGTCCCTGCGCACCTTCCACAACCAGTCGTCGTCGATATAGGTGCTCGGATTGAAGCTTCTCGAGTTGCTCGTGTATAGGTTGCATCAGGGTTCGTTGTGCCTCGCAATCCGTATCCAAGGGAGGAATCCCGCCAGCGCTGCAGACCCCGCGAGGCACTATGCCTGGACAGATGTAACCAAACGGGAGTCTTGCGACTGCGACTAATGGTCAACTCAATTGTACCTGCCAGATTGACGTTTGCCTATGAAGCAGGCAAGTGTGTACTTAACGCAAATTGAGGGATTTCCTCAGTTTGAAAGAATGGACGGTTCGGTGGTAATCGATGTGTCCATAAATGAAAGACAAGTTTGTATTTAACGCGGAACTGAAATAAGGCGTTACGTGGATTGCGTCGAATCCAATGCTTCAAATCGGATTAGATCAAAAAACATTAACCTCGTTTTTTCGTTTTCGTTGCCTAGCGTGAGAAAGTCGAATCCATTCTTTATATAGAACGCGATCACTTCCGGTTTGTTGTATGCATCCACCACTATAAATCGGCAGCCGGTTTTGTTGCCGTGAGTGAAGTCATATTTGATAGCGCTCATTAGCTTGGAGCCGATTCCGTTTCTAGCTCTATTTTTTGCTACTGCGAAGCGCCCTATTTTGACTGCTGGCATACTCGAATAGCGCTTCTCGCGAAAGGGTATTAGGGCCTGAAGTTTGTGAAACCTGTTTCCGGATGTTATATCTTTGCGGATTGAATCGTTGGAAACGCAGTAATAGGCCGCCACCTCATCCCCAAAATATAGGGCGTAGGTGACAGCCATTAACTGGCTACAAGCTTTTATGGAATCTTCGCGGAAGAACTCATTCAGGTCAGCGTCGCCACAGTCGAACACAGGACGCGGTTCGTCAGGGCTCAGCCGGGCGATCCGGTAACTAGGTGGCAATTATTAGCCTGTTTTTCTTGCGAACCCAAACTGCTTTCTTGCGAACCCAAACTGCTCGTACGCTTGCTTGCCTTTTTGAAATTCGCTGTTGGGTACTTTTCGGTGCTCGTTTTCTTTGATGATTTCCTTAAAACGAACGGCATCCTTACCCGTTAGAATAGGCGTTTCTTTTATTGGCCTAGCCATGTTTGCATCCCCTCGGCGTTGGGTGCCGTCACCGTCCAAATAGACGACCCCTTTGTTCTACATACAGCATTTTAGTACACATATTGTTTGCTGATAAGCAAAATCTTGACTTTCAGAAATATGCACGACATGAAAATTATAATTACTTGTTATTTCGTGGTTTTTTATTTTCCGGCTGTGGCCAGCCTTTTTCCGGTCGCTTCTTCTTGACAGCTTTTCCCAGAGCACCACGCCAGTCTCCCTCTAATTTAAGGGTATCTGGCTTCGGTCCACTTTTTTTTGCGGTCATTTTTCTGCCTGTTTTATCCTGTTCTATGGCCTGTTGACTATCGTAGGAAACCAGTTTACCATGGTCGGTAAGTTAGTTACTGGTGACGGTAAAATGGATAACCAAAAATCGTCTGAGCGCGTACCCCAAGAATCCGAAAGCGCGACCCGTTCAGGATTCAATGCTCCGTATTTTGACCTGGCCGCGTCGGTGGCTGTCGCGTCAGCCATATATGAAAAAGGCGGCGGAATCTGCGATGACGACCAATTGGCCGCGTGGCTCGGGTACAAGTCCGTCCGCAGCGGAACTTTTCTTACTCGCGTGTCAGCAGCAAATAAGCATTTTGGCCTAATCCAAAGCGATGGGGAACGTTTTTCTGTCACGGAACGTGCGAAGAAAATATTGGCTCCCGTAATGCCAAGTGATGCGACCAACGCAAAAATTGAAGCGTTTTTGAACGTTCCCCTTTTCTCAAAGGTATACGAACAGTATCGCGGGAGTACATTACCGCCCGAAGTTGGTTTAAAGAACCTGTTCAAAACGCAGTACAAATTACTACCGGATCGTATCGCACAGGCTGTTCGAGTATTTCTGAACTCAGCCGAACAGGCTGGCTTCTTCTCAACCACCGGCGACCGTACGCGAATGGTGCGACCATCTGTTACGGAGTCACCGAATGTCTCGGATTCAACGAAAGCTGAAAAACATACGTCACCCGAGAAACCAAAAAGCGGGGGCAGCGGAGAAGGACCGCCCGGCGGCATCCATACGGCTATTGTCGGAGTCTTAAGGGAATTGCCTCCCCCTGGTTCACCGTTCTCGGCAGCAAAAAAGCAACGCTTTCTCGATGCACTGAAAGCGGTGCTCGATTGGGTATATCCAGACCCGGAGGATTCCTGATGAGGAGAATTTAAGCTCCCGGCATTGATGCAATGCCTACCGTTGTCGGGAGCAGAAAACCAAAGCCCTAACAAGGTTGATGGTCTTCGCGGACACACCTTGTTAGGGCCAGGTAGGACTTTTAACTTCGCCGGTGTGCCGAAATTGGCAGACGGACCAGCTTTGGGAGCTGAGGGGCTACCAGGCCCGTGTGGGTTCGATCCCCACCACCGGCACCTATTATAGCAAATGTGGCTACTTCGGGCTAATTGGTTCACGGTAAAGAAGCCGCTTACCGTCCGCCTTACGGATCGCTTTAACCGTTCGCTCTCCATCGTCCAAATGCCGCGTGTTATAGCGGTATTCGAACTCCGAAACGTAGCGGTGTAGGTGCTTCTTGCTGACGGCATGGAAGGTCCCGACCATTCCCCGCTTGAGGATCGAAAAGAAGCCTTCAACGGTATTGGTCGTCACATCTCCCCGGACATATTCGCCGTTCGAGTGGACCACCGTATGGTGGCCGCCCTCGTAGTCCTTCCCCAGGGTCTTGTAGACAGACGATTCGTCGGTCATCAGGCGAGCGCTGGAGTGGACATTAGCGGCGATAGCCGTTTTTAGGTTCTCGCCGTTGATCGTTGGCATGACCATCGCCCGGACTTCACCGCCACGTTGGACCATGGCGACTACCGGAACCTTGTTCGCCACGGGGCTTAGGCGCTTGCCGCTGGCCTGTTTAGCGTGTGGCTTGCCGCCTACGTAGGTTTCGTCCACCTCAACCGTCCCGGTCAATGGGGCTGGTTTAGCGTGGTCGTCCGCCATGGCAAACCGAATGCGGTGCATCATGAACAAGGCGGATTTGTAGCTCAGACCCGTTTGACGCTTGATCTGAAGCGCGGAAACGCCCTTCTTGGACGAACAGGCAGCCCAAAACGCATAGCACCAGTGGCGCAGCGGGATTAGGGAATCTTCGAAGACCGTCCCGACACGGACAGTGAATTGCTTGCCGCATTCCGGCTCGCGGCACTTCCAGAGAAACCGCTTATTCCGTTCTCCGGTCTCGCGGTCCTTCATCTGGTAGACGTTCTCACTGCCGCAATGTGGGCAAGCCGCGTGGCCGTTCCAGCGTTGAGCTTCCAGGAACATCACTGCTGCGTTTTCGTCCGAGCAAGCCTTTGGCAGACCCCTGACGATCTCGCTCTTGTCCTTGGCAATCTTGGGATTTTTCGTCTTCATGATCCCATTGTACACAATTTTATACTTGCGTCAAGTATAATATTAACGACACTCAAAAATGCCCGAATTCGCTAGGAACGGCGCGGGATTGCGTTAAGTACATACTTCCCATGAAGCAGGCAAATGCATGGCAGATCGATGGAAAGCGGAGACACAGTGCGGGAGCGTTTCGTTATAAGGTAATGCACGCGCCGGCAAATCTGACTGCAATGCCAATGCGCGGCGCAATCGCGACTAGACTGTGCTACTTAAACTGGATCGCTTGTAAGCGCTCGTCTGCGTACTTGGTCAAATCAGGATTGAGATTGCTCAGCTTGGCACGAGTGTAGGCCTCGCGCGCATCGCTCCAGTCCTTAGCTGCTTCGAATGATATCGCAATTCCTAGCCACCACTTGCCCGCGAGCGGTCTCAACGCCAACGCTTTGCTGAACGTCCTGATGGCATCCGCGTTGCGGCCGGCACGCTGATACAGCGTTGCCAGCAATGCCAGATAATCGGGATCGGCGCTAGCGTCTGGCAGATCGCGCTCCAGCAACCGGATCGCCTTGGGCGCGTCGCCGCGTTCAACTTCGACTCGCGCCAGCAGATAACTGAAGGCGGTTTCGTGCGGCAGCACCTTCAATCCCTGCCGCAACAGCTGTTCCGCTTCCGGCCAGTTCCCATCTTCTAACAATAGTCCTGCAAGCAGTTCGCGCGCCTTCTCGTGCTTTGCGTCCGACGCCAGCGCCGACTGAAGTGCCGCTTCCGCCTCTGCGCGCTGCCCCTGCTCAAGCAAGCGCGCGCCGTCACGATACCTGTTTTCTGCGATCTGCGCCGCAGTGAGCGGAATTTCCTCGCGCGCGATCTGGCTATTACCTGCCGGCTTGCCGCCATCCGCCATCGCTGGCGTCATTGTTTGCGCCATTGGGCGGGCAGGGTTTGCAGCAATGACCGCACCAGGATGCTTTGTGAGCTGCCGCTCGTGGTTAGCGTGGCCGTGCTGGGCTAGTCTATCTCGTTGCATTGTCACGCGACGCGTTGCGAGCGGACGCAATGCAATCGCGTGGTCGCGCCGCGCACCGGTCGACCCTTGCCCGAGTCTGGCCGATGACATATTGGAAGTCGTGGCAGCCGCCATCTCCGGCACTGAGGCGGTTGGCATAGCAGTATGCACTGCTGCTGTCGCAAGTGGCGCGGTAGAGGTCGAGTGCGAACGCCATTGCATCAGCCCAAAGACACCGGCAATGAACACCAATGATCCGCCGAGCAAAAAGTATAGCGCGCTGCGGTCGCGTGCGGGTTCGCTTGTCGCTGGCCGCAGGTCTTCATACAGAGGTCGTGCGCCGGCGGCCGGCATATGCCTGCGCGCCTCGAGGTCCTGCAGCATTTTATTAATAAGACTCAAATGTGCAGACCCCATAGCAGCATTCCGGCCGACACCAGCAGCACCGCGGTTGCTGCCGCAACCGCCTTAATGATAAGCGCGCGCCGCGCGCTTATGCGTGCGAGCGCCGATTCGGTGTCGGCCACCGCTGCCTTTACGTACCGGCCTGTAATATAGTGCGCGCCTTCGCCGAATGCGGCGATCAGGGACTTGTGCGCCAGAATATTGATGAGGCGCGGTATGCCGTGGCTTGCCCGGTACAACAGACGAACGGCGTCACGCGAAAAGAGTCGCGGTCCGCGGTAACCAGCGATACCCAGTCGATGCATCAGGTAATAGTCAACATCGTGAAGAGTGATTGCATTCAGGTTGCAAGAGAAAGTGATACGCTGCTTCAGCTGGCGGATAGATGGCTCGTTCAGTCGAACGTCCAGCTCGGGCTGGCCGAACAGAACCACCTGCAAAAGCTTGCGACGTTCGGTTTCCAGGTTGCTTAGCAACCGCAGCGCCTCCAGAGTTTCGATCGGCATGGCCTGGGCCTCGTCCAGGCAAAGCACAACTCTCTTACCCTTTTCATGCGCACCGACCAGGAAGACGGTCAGAGACTTGAGAAGACTGTGCTGGTTGACGTTGGGCTCGTGCGCCACCCCCAGTTCGTCCGCGACCGCCTGCAGCAAGGTCATGGGCTCTAGATAGGGGTTCGGTATATAAGCGGTGACGAAATCCTCCTCCAGACTGCTCAGGAGTTTGCGGCACAGGAGCGTCTTACCAGTACCAACCTCGCCCACCACTTTAATAAATCCCTCGCCGCTTCGCACCGATACCAACAGCGTATTAAGCGCCTCCTGGTAAGTCGAATGCCCAAAAAAGAAGCTCGTATCCGGCGTGATATTGAAGGGAAGCTCGGTCAGGCCAAAATGCGGCGTGTACATCGTCCGTCTCTCTCAGCTGCAGTTGAACTGCCGCTCATGGTTCGTTCGAATGACTCAAAGTGTCGAATCGCTGGCGCGAATTCTGGATCGAGTCTTCCCATACCTGACCATTGTCCACGATGGTGGGTTTGAGCAATATTACAAGTTCGTCTTTGACGCGTATGATCTGCTTGTGCTTGAAAAGGTTACCCACCCACGGAATATTAGACAAGAACGGTACCCCAGCGTTGTTGTCAGTGCTTTCTTCCTTCATCAATCCTCCGATCACCACGAACTGACCGCTCTTGGCGCGCACGACATCGTCCGATTCCTGGATCGTGCTCGAGGCAAGAGGCAAACTATTGGCCTGACCGTTAAGTGTGAACGTCTTTTCCTTCTGCGCCACCTGGCTCACCGAAGGATGAATATGCAGGATGATGTTGTTGTGCTCGTCGATTTCCGGGGTCACATCAAGCGCAATTCCGGAGAAAAATGGGGTAAGCTCAACCTGACTGGAAAAGGTGGCTGCGCCGCCGATCGTCGTGAGCGGTGTGTTGGTGACACCGGTGATGAAAAAATCGTCACCACCAACCTTGATAACCGCTTTCTGATTGTTGACGGTAGACACCCGCGGGCTGGACAGCACGTGTACGTCACCCTGGGTCTGGAGCAACTCCAGGAACGATGAAAAGTCGCTCGCCTTGGTCGCTATGCTGAATACGCCACCGAATGCAGAAACGTTGGTATTGGGGAAATTGCCCGCCACAGTGGGATTCAGATCCCCGACATTGCCGGCAATGTCACTCGTACCGGAACCGCTGAAGATCGTGCCGCCGCCCGTCTGTGAGATAACGGACGAACCCTTGAGAAGCGCCCAGTTGATGCCGGTTTGAAACTGGTCATTTAGCTGGACGTCGAGGATCTTCGCTTCGAGGATCACCTGGCGGTTAACCGAAGCGGCGGTCTCGCCGAGATAGCGGCGTACCAGCTCAAGTTCGCTTGGCATGGCGCGCACGATAACGATACCGGCCTGGGGGTTCACGACAACCTGGCGCCCGCCGGCGCTTCCGATGATCGCGGTCAGGCTGTCCTTCAGCGCCTTCCAGAAATCTGACTTGGAATCAGTTTCCACGCGAATACTGGGAACCACCTGTGACGTCGTGGTGGAGTTGGTTGCCGACGTATTGCCGGTCGTCCCGGCAGTGCCTCCCGATGTGGTGGTCTGAGTCAGCTCGCCCGACGTCACACGCACGTCTGATTGGCCATTGCGGGTAAAATCCAGATAGTTGACCTGAAAGATGCGTGTTTGCATGCCCAGGCCGGAGATAAAGAAGCGATTGCCCTCACGCCGGTAGTCGTAGCCATACTCCTGGCGTATCGCATCAAGTGCCTCGGGCACGGTAACGTTCCTTAGGTGCAGCGTGATTGTGCCGCTGAGGTCGGGCGGAACGACAATGCCGTACGGCGTATCCTTCACCAAGCCCATGAAAACGTCGCGCGCCGACGCGTTATTCACGGAAAGATCGAAGTGGGGCTCGAGCGGTGCTGTCCCGCCATGGGGCAGACGTATCTCAAGCGGCGGCAGGAGCGCCTGGCTCACCGCCTCCGGAACTTGCGTGGCCTTCGCGACATCTGTCTTCCCGGCCTCTTTGAGACTGTCGTTGATATGGTTGCTGACCGACTTGTCCCAGCGGTAGGGATTGCTCTGGCAACCAGCCAAAACAACTGCCACGAACAGCGCGCCCAGCCCACGGATCGTGGCGGTCCTAAGGAATCGAGTTATCGGGTGCATTGGCATTCGTTCTTCTTTGAATTCCGACATACGGTAACAGACGCAGCGAGCTGTGTTTTCCTGCGCGACTCAAAACCACCTGATACGGCGTAATCGACACAATCATGGCATTGCCGACCCGCTCGCCCACCGTGAATGTGCGACCATTAATCACAGCCAGCCGACGCAGCGGTGAAACGAGTGTCGACTGCAAGACCAGTCCGCCATGGGCTTGGCCCGACGTGGTGCTGCCATCATAAGGTCGGGTTGGGTCAATTAGACCCGTCAATGATTCGTCCGCACGCGCTGTGGCCAAC
>JAKBDW010000431.1:1715-4595 GCA_021834245.1 Pseudomonadota bacterium | reverse complement strand
CCTATTTCGGAAAACTATGCTAGGGCTGTCGAAGCGGTCCTTCAGCCCAGAGAGGACCGTAAATCATTCTTTCAGCGGGTCCTCAATCCGGGCGTGCCCGCCAGCCATGGTTATGAACTTCTCGCGCTGCTCCTCGCTCGAGGTGTTCTGCGCACAGTGTTGACGACAAACTTCGACTCGATCCTGGCCGAGCAATGTCGATCCAATGCCGCCGTCTATCAAATCACGGAGATAAAAACGATCGAGGATTACCGACGGTTCTCGACTAATCCACGGTATCCTCAAATTATCTATCTTCACGGTTCGATCGAACATTACACCGACCAGAATATTGAGCAAGAAACGCAACGACTAAACGCATCTTTGGTTGAGCTCCTGTCTCCTCTACTGCGTGATCATCCCTTGGTAGTCATTGGCTATCGCGGTGCGGAACCGTCGGTCATGAGGCACTTGCTCACTGAGCAATCCGACAGATGTGGCAACTTTAGGCACGGTATCTATTGGTGCCAACGCGGGGTTACCGATCCATCCCAGGATTCGATGCTCTCGGAACTCGTCCGAGTTGCGGGAACAAACTTCCAATTCGTCGAGATTGGAGGATTTGACGAACTCATGGACGAACTTCGTGTCGCGTTGCCTCAGCTGCTGACGGCCGCAAACATAGTGCAGTTGCCTACGTCCTCGGTCGCGTTGGGGACGTTGAGCGATGTCCACGACCTACAGCCGTCGCTGGCGACGCTAGCGGATTTGGACCAAGCTCTTCTGCGAGCGAAGCTCCTCGCGTACTGCGAGGCGGCTCGACTACCAAAACCACCAATTTCAACTGAAGCTCAAATTGTCACGTTGATGCAAGAACGAAGTCTCGCCGTTCGGACAGATCCCAATTGGGTGCCCACTCAGGGTGGGGTGCTGCTGTTTGTCGGACGAGAGTCCGCTCAGATTGCAAGCGCAAGCGTAGAGATTTTTCTTGAAGGCGAGCCGCGATGGCTGGACGAGATTCTGCAGCGCGCGCCGAGCGGCGATGGACCGATACTTGATTCCGCGCAGACCGAGACTGTTCGCATCACGGGCAATCTGTGGGAGCAGCTGGATACCATTTCAACACTTCTTGCGCGCGTCAATCGACCATTCCGCCTTAAGGGAGCGACGTCTCACGATGTCTACCCGTATCCGCCACTTGCGCTGAAGGAGCTGCTGACCAACCTCTTGGCACACCGCGATTACACTGTGCCCGAGGCAAGCAGCATTCACATTGGGCCTGGGCAGATTCGATTTAAGAATCCCGGCGGCCTTGTAGAGCACGTTCGAGCGCAACTTCATTCACGCCCGCTGCAGGCAGCAATCGAGAATGCCGCTCGTGGGATTAAAGGGTATCGAAACCCAGTGATCGCGGACTTTTTCTTCTCCGCTGGAGCGATGGAGAAAGAGGGCTCGGGACTCCCGGACGTAGTGTCTGAAGCGGCGCAGAATCTAAATGCGGTGACATTCGGTCCTACGCCAGACAACGCGCATTTCCAAGTTGTCATCGAAATCCGCCCGGAAGCCCTTCACGTCGACCGAACCACCGGGACCGCGAGACCACTCCACGCGGAATTGCGCTATTCGCCTAACTTGCTCAGCATACTGCGTTGGCCGGAGACGGTGTGGAAGATCGCGACGATTGCGAGCTTATCGGATCTCGCGGAAGTGCGCGGTCGCGGAGCGCCGCCGTTTTGCGTCATGCGGGATTGGATATGGACGTTTGCAATGCCCGATTCACCAGCCTCCGCGGAACTTCTCGCATTGGGGCTGCCAGAGGAGATTCACGAGGTTCGCTCTACAGAACTATTGGACGACAGTGTCTCGCGGTGGGCGCTTCCGCATTTGTTGAATACTGCGCTCGAAAGGCATTTGGTGAAGCGAGGTTTGCGAGTCCGCTTTGAAGCCGGCCGGCTTCGCGCCTATTTTCCCGCCACGAATAACGGACCGACCGAGGTGACCTATCGAGGTTTGTTCAAGCAAGCCACACGCACCGTTGCCAAGCCGATCGTTTCCCGCGCCACGCAGAAGACGGTCTTTTGGGAGCACAAGGCGGTGGGCCTAAGGTTTGAACGGTTCGGATCGGACTGGTGCCTCGCGATCTTGCCGGGATACGCGTTCACGCGAGACGGGGATGTCATACCGATCGAATCCGACCGTATTGGGCCCTTGAGTACCCGCCGAGCAGCTCGAGATTACAACCCCACTGTCCTTCACGACCTGGTGTTCTGGTCGCGCGTCATCGCCGATGGAGCGGGATCGAGCTTCGCCATGGCGCTGTCCGCGAATGCTGGCCGGTCCGATGAAGTAAAGCCGCAGCTGGAGGTGTCCGGCGTGGTTCCTACGGTCCTTTTCCAGGAACCCCCGGAAGTCACACACCTCGGCATTGTGCCCACGGAAATGGCAGAACCCGAAATGATGGCGCTGCAGTCCGAGATTGAGCAGATATTGGCGGAGGCTGACGAAGACGATCAGGAAGTCAACGGGGACTCAGGCGATGGCCGTTAATCTCAAGATTGCGCGGCTGCCTGTTCCAGAGCTCGAAATGGCGGGGTCCGGATATTTTGGGAATCCGAGACGCGGGCTCGTTAGTTCGGGTCCATTTGATTTGCGCTTTGGATCGGCCCATCGGGCGCAGCTTCGTCTGGCGATCGTAGGGCCGGCTGAACTTACCGATCTTGCACACCAGTGGTTTGAACGTTGTCGCCACCCAATCCCGTCGGTGTCGTCGACGGATAATGAGGAGACGGATGTTCCCTATCCGGGGTTCCAAGCAATTTTTCGGAGCGAACTTGTCACCGGGGACCGCGAGACAATCCGGATCGAGCAAGGAGCTTTGGACGTTGCCATGGCTAGACCGCC
>JAKBDW010000431.1:0-1705 GCA_021834245.1 Pseudomonadota bacterium | reverse complement strand
TCCCGATGTCGTCGTTTGCGCAATTCCGGAGTCTATAGAAAAGCGGTACTGGAGCGTTAAGCGCACCGTCTCTCGGGCGGAAAAGACCGCTATGGAGCGAATCTCGGCAGGTCGAGCATCCATGCAGATCGAGCTTCCGCTCGACTGGGAGCCGGAGGAATCGGCCGAAGATTTGTTGACACGGGATTTGCGGCGCGCACTCAAGGCGGAGGCCATGCGATGCGAAGTGCCAATACAGATCGTGCGGAAAAACACCCTGATCGACCTAGCAAGTAACGAAGCGCCTAATATCCGTGCGTGGAATCTGTGCGTCGGACTCTATTACAAGGGGGGCGGGATTCCCTGGCGCATTCGGGCGCAAGGTCCGGAGACCTGCTTCGTGGGTGTCACGTTCCACCATCTGCGCACAACGCGGCGTACGCTCGTTTACTCAGCGCTTGCTCAGGCGTTCTCCTCGAATGGGGAGGGATTTGCACTCAAGGGATCTACACTTGAACCGGAGAGTGACCGGCGACGGACCCCTCACATGACAGCGGCGCAGGCCCAGACGTTGGGAGTACGCGTGCTGGGAGAGTATGTGGCGCGAAATGGATCTCAGCCCAAGCGCATTGTCCTGCACAAGTCTTCAAGATTTACCGACGAAGAACAAATGGGCTTTCGGTCGGCGTTCAAAGAGGTACCTGTGCTTCAGATGGTCGCCCTCGCGCCATCCAGTCTCCGGCTCGTCACTCACGCATCGTATCCGCCGGCGCGCGGCACTCTCCTGACGGTTGCGGATTCGAGGTACTTCTTGTTCATTTCAGGCTACATACGCGAGCTTTCAACGTACCCGGGGCCTCATGTGCCTGCGCCGGTGGAGCTTATCTTTCACGGTGATCAATCGCCAACGGCGATACGAGAGGCAAGTGCCGAAATTCTTGCCCTTGGGCGACTAAACTGGAACACCTCGGATCTTCGCAGTAGTCAGCCGGTCACGCTCGGATTTGCGCGCCGGGTAGGCGGAATAATGGCTGAGTACGGCCTAATGTCGGAAAATGAGCCGGATCCGAGCTATCGGTACTACATGTGAGAGCAGACCTAACTCGTTACGCTTGGCCAGCGACGAGGAAGCTGCGCGACGGGCGCAGATAGCGGTTGCTCGCGCTGGAGCAGTTCAACGACGTAAAGTACTCGGCAGCTGGCAGTGCGCGGCTTCTAACGGGGAGGGGTTGAATTGGTCGACTTCAAGAAACGGCTGACCGGCAAGACTGCAGAGAAGGCGACGGATCCCGTCAAACTGTACGACACGCTGGACCGGGCGCATGACAAAGGTCCGCTTCGGCCAGCACAAGAGGCTGTTCTTTCCGATTGGTTCGCAAACCATCAGTCAACGCGCGATGTAATTGTGAAACTGCACACCGGGCAGGGTAAAACGCTAATTGGCCTTTTGATACTCCAATCCCGGCTGAACGCCGGTAAGGGGTCCGTGATCTACCTGTGCCCGGACCACTTCCTGATCGATCAAACGCAGGAGCAAGCGCGACTATTCGGCATCAAGACTTGTACCGCGGAAAACGACCTTCCTGATGAATTTGCCGACGGCGGCAGCATTCTGGTGACCTCCGTCCAGAAGCTATTCAATGGCCTGACGAAGTTCGGCCTGCACCGGCAGTCCGTTAACGTTGACGCCGTCCTCATGGATGATGCACATGCGTGTGCGGACCGA
>JAKBDW010000216.1:0-4598 GCA_021834245.1 Pseudomonadota bacterium | reverse complement strand
GCAGGGCCAGTCGCTTGCCCAGCTCAATAATCAGCTAGTTCAGGCAAAGGAACACCTGGCTGAGGTCAAATCGACGTTTGGTGTCAGGCACCCCGAGTATCGCAAAGCCGCTGTGCAGGTCGCGGCAATTCAGAAGCAGTTTGACGACGCGCTGCAAAACGTAAGCCAGAAGACAGAGCAGGCATACAAAGAGAGCCTCAATCGCGAACAGATGCTTCAGCAGGCCGTGGACCAGACAAAAGCCGAATGGGACCAGCTAAACGCTCGGTCATTCGAATACCGGCAATTGAAGCAGGAAGCTGATGCGGATAGGACGCTCTACGACGAGTTGATCACGAAGATACGAGAAGCCGACATCAACCAGGGCTTCCAGAATAACAATATCCGCATCGCAGATTATGCGCGTCCGTCTGTGATCCCGGTATACCCGAATAAGCAGCGAAATCTTGCGCTTGCGTTTCTCTTTTCAACGTTACTGGCGGTCGCGATAGCAATTCTGTGGGATAGGCTCGATACCACTCTCCGGGATCCCGCGGAGGCAAGCCGCTTCCTAAAGACCGACGTCATTGCCACGATGCCCGTAGACAAGGCTGCGGCGCAACTTCTGCGCCCGAAACTGTCCAGCGTTGCGCCAATGATTGTTCCCCCGAACGACGCCAGGGAGCGGGGAAAAGGAAATCAATACGGTGCATCCAGTTTCAACGAGGCCGTCCGGACGCTGCGTAACACCATCCTCCTCTCTGACATTGAAGGCCGCCTGCATTCCATTGTGCTCACAAGTGCGAAACCTGGAGAAGGAAAGTCGACGCTCGCTGCGCATCTCGCGATCGCTCATGCCGATCGCGGCAAGAAAACCCTCCTGGTGGACGGGGATCTGCGGCGTCCGAGCCTGCATGCAAAGTTTGCGCTGGCTCCCAACCTGGGACTTGCCAATGTCCTCACCGGCGAACTCCAGTGGCAGGACGCTGTGATGCCAATTGAAGGTACAGCAAATCTGAGCCTGCTTCCGGCCGGCCTCGGATCGCACCGCGCAGCAGACTTGATCGGACCTCGTCTTTCAACATTGCTCGATGAGTTTGACAAGGAATACGATATGGTGATTCTGGACTCGCCACCGCTGCTTGGATTTGCGGAATGCCTCCAGATGGCTTCTGCTGCGGACGGCGTCCTCATCGTCAGCCAGGCTGCGGAAACGAAGCGCCACGCGGTTGCCGAGGTAATAGCGACCCTTCACCGTGTCCGCGCAAACATCGTCGGCGTCGTTCTCAATCAGGTCAGCCACAACACTTCGGCCCATGCGTATTCGTACTACGGATATAACCATTACAGCGGCTATCGCAACCAAGACCCTCAGAGCACACAAGGACAATCGTAGTTATAACCAAAGATGAGGTCTGGCTGGACTGCGGTATCTTCTGCCCAGACTCCTTCCCTGAGTCCATCGCGGATCCCGGCAAGTACAATTGTCCGCCGCATTCCTACCGTCATCGATGCCGTAGCCAGAAGAACTTCCGCGCAAACGAACACGACTTGTCTAACAGCTTGATCGCTGGCACGTTTGACTGTTGCACCCTGATATCCAACGGGCATCTAACTTCCAACAATGACCAACGTCCTCGTTACAGGCGGCGCCGGCTATATCGGCTCACACACCTGCAAAGCATTATCGCGCGCCGGCTTTACGCCGGTGACCTACGACAATCTCGTTTACGGGCACGAATGGGCCGTCAAATGGGGACCGCTTGAGAAAGGCGACATCCTCGATACGTCCCGCTTGTCGCGCGTGATCGCAACCTATAAGCCGGTCGCTGTAATCCATTTCGCAGCCTTTGCCTTTGTCGGCGAGTCAATGGAAAACCCGGCCAAGTATTATCGGAATAATGTCGCTGGGACGCTAAGCCTGCTGGAAGCCATGCACAAGAACGGCGTTGACAAAATTGTGTTTTCCAGCACCTGCGCCACTTATGGCATCCCAGAGAAACTCCCCATAACTGAAGACACCCAGCAACAGCCAATCAATCCCTATGGCCGGTCCAAATGGATGATCGAGCATATCCTCGCGGATTACGGCGACGCCTATGGCCTCAAGAGCATATCGCTCCGTTATTTCAACGCCGCAGGCGCTGATCTCGAAGGCGAGCTTGGTGAATACCATGATCCGGAAACGCATCTGATCCCGCTCATTCTCGATACTGCGGCGGACCGCCGGCCCAACATCACTATCTATGGAGATGACTACGATACTCCAGACGGCACATGCATTCGCGATTACATCCATGTCAGCGATCTCGCCGATGCGCATGTCTGCGCCATGATGGGTTTGGGAGATCGCAAACTTGCGCGCGCCTATAATCTCGGCACCGGTAACGGCTATTCCGTCTTGGAAGTGATCGATGCAGTACGCCACCTCACAAGCCGAGACGTTATGGTGCAGAGAGGCGCCCGCCGTCCAGGCGATCCCGCCTCCCTCGTCGCCGACGCAAGCCGTGCAAATCGTGACCTTGGCTGGTTGCCAAAATATACGAAGATCGGCGACATAATTGAATCTGCCTGGGCGTGGTCAAACAATGGTTCAAAGACAGTTCATACGCTCGCCTGATTGATATGTGCGGCATTAACGGCATCTACGCGTTCCACTCGGCAGCCAATCCGCCAGCGGAAGTTGAGCTGCTCGCCACGCGCGACCACATGCGTGCGCGTGGGCCTGATGGCGCTGGTCTCTGGTGGAGTGAAGACCGCCTCTGCGGCATTGCGCATCGCCGCCTGTCGATCATCGATCTCTCTGAACGGGCCAACCAGCCGATGGTGAGCGCCGACGGGCGTTTCATCATCGTCTTCAACGGCGAGATTTACAATTACCCGGCACTGCGGACGGAGCTGCAAGCCGAAGGCGTGCGATTTCGCACCACGTCCGATACCGAAGCGCTTCTTCATCTCTACGCACGAGACGGCGACGCGATGGTTCACAAGCTCCGCGGGATGTTCGCCTTTGCGATCTGGGATAATCACAAACGCACCTTGTTCCTTGCGCGCGATCCCTACGGTATTAAGCCGCTCTACACAGCGAATGATGGTTGGACATTCCGCTTTGCATCGCAGGTAAAAGCGCTCCTTGCGGGCGGTCAGGTGTCACGCGATCCGGAACCTGCGGGTCTGGTTGGCTATCACCTATTCGGCAGCGTACCTGAGCCCTTTACCCTCTATCGGGAAATCCGCGCGCTGCCGGCTGGACACTTCCAATGGATTGATGAGGCCG
Source organism: Pseudomonadota bacterium (assembly GCA_021834245.1). GTDB lineage: Bacteria > Pseudomonadota > Gammaproteobacteria > Acidiferrobacterales > UBA6901 > JAJXUF01. Next base: position 1,342 of record JAKBDW010000216.1, on the reverse strand, counting down.
GCCCGCGCGAGCCGCAACGATTCGCCAATCTTGCTGCTTTGCTGGCAGAAGGCTCTCTGCGCCGTGCCGCGCCTTCCGAACTAAACCTACATGTTCGGCAAGCAGCTCTTGACAGTGTGAGCGTGCACCTTTTAGCCGACGTCGAGGTTGGAGTATTCCTTTCGGCAGGCATCGATTCCGGTGCGCTCCTGGGTCTGGTGCGCGATGCTGGCCAGCAGAAGGTCCGCGCAATCACCCTGGGCTTCGATGAATTCGCAGGCACCGCAGAAGATGAGGTGCCGCTCGCTGCGCAGGTGGCACGCCATTACGGCGCTGAACACATTATCCGCCGCGTCGGCGAGCGCGAGTTCCAAAACGACTTGCCTGCGATTTTAGAAGCTATGGATCAGCCTTCGATCGATGGCGTGAATACATGGTTCGTCTCCAAGGCTGCGAAGGAGGCTGGCCTCAAGGTGGCTTTGTCCGGCCTGGGTGGCGACGAGTTGCTCGCAGGTTACCCCAGTTTTCGCGATATCCCGCGCTGGCGCAGACGCTATGGTATCTCGGCACGCGTACCGTTCTGGGGTCGTACCGCGCGCTTAGTCGCTGAAACACTCATGCCGCAGTTCGCGCGGCGCAACCCAAAGGCTCTTGGCATATTCGAACATGCCGGAAGCTGGTCCGGATGTTATCTGCTCCGTCGCGGCCTGTATCTGCCTCACGAGCTGCCAAGTCTGTTAGGCGAAGAAGTGACCCGCGAAGGTCTTCGCCGCCTGAATCTTGCGCGAAAGTACCAGGAGCAGATGCAGCCCGATCCCGGCAGCGATACCGCCCGAATCTGTGTTCTGGAGTCGTCGAATTATATGCGGAATCAGCTTTTGCGCGACGCGGATTGGGCCGGGATGGCCCACAGTCTTGAAATCCGTGTCCCTCTGGTCGATTGGCAGCTGACCAAGGCACTTTCTCCGTCGCTCGCAACGATCGTTCCAGGAGCAGGAAAGGCCGCGCTTGCACTTTCGCCGTCCATGCCGCTTCCAGAAGCCATACGACTCCGCGCCAAAACTGGATTTGGCGTGCCGACGGGCAACTGGATGACCCATGCAACCGGCTCAGCGAACCTGCCCACCAAAGGCATGGCCTCCCGCGCATGGTTGAGGCGTGTCCTCGAAGAACCAGTCGCACAACCCGAAACGTGCGTTGCCTGATGATGAACGTACTTGCGCTCGAAACAGATGCCTATGGTGGACGCGGCGGTATCGCACAATACAATCGCGACCTTCTTTCTGCTCTTTCTCCAGCGGATTTCAAAGTGGTTGTCCTGCCACGTCATGCGCCGGATGCTTAGAAGCCACCGAACGGGATC
>JAKBDW010000486.1:0-4618 GCA_021834245.1 Pseudomonadota bacterium | reverse complement strand
GCTGAACAATCCACAGGCCGCGGCGCAGCAGTTGCGCGGCACGCGCCGCACCCTGGTCCGCACCCTCGAAGCCGCATTGCGATTGTTACATCCGATCATACCGTTTATCAGCGAGGAAATCTGGCTACGTACGGCCCAGCTGGCAGCAGCAAAGGGCGAAACCATCATGCTGCAACCTTATCCACAAACTGATGTGGGACAAATCGATCCGGCCGCCGTCAAGGAAATGCGATGGGTGATGGCCGTGATCACAGCTGCCCGTACTGTACGCAGCGAGCGCGACATAGCGCCATCGAAACTCCTGCCTGTCCTGCTGCAAAACGGCAGCGAAGCGGAGCATGCCTGGATGCAGCAAAACGAGCATTACCTCAAACCACTGGCAAGGATGGAATCAGTAACGTGGCTCAGCGCGTCGCAGACTGCGCCGGAATCGGCTATGCAGCTGGTTGGTCAACTCAAGGTACTAGTGCCGCTCGGCGCTTTCATCAACAAACAGGAAGAGCTGGCGCGCCTGGATAAGGAAATCGATAAGACCGAGAAAGAAATCGACAAGGCGCGCGGCAAGCTTGCTAACAGCAACTTCGTGGCGCGCGCACCCAAGCAGGTGGTTGAACAGGAACAAAAACGCGTACAGGAGTTTGAGACGGCACTTGCCATCCTCAAGACCCAGAAGGCCAAGGTTACCGCGATGACCGGTTGATTCTGGTAGCTGTTGGCGCGACGCGTCGGTTACGCCACTCTATTCCTTGCAGGTGGACAGGAATTTTGCTGAGGGACCCTTGCAAGGATTGGCCGAGAACGTGAGCGGTGCCGACTTGTGACCTACCGGACTTGGTGCAACAGGTTTTTGCGCAACCGCGACGGCCGCGGTCTTAGGCTGACTCGCCGCTGCCAGCTTCGCTGCTGCGGCAGGTGACACTTGGGGCTTTGCCGGGGCAGACACGCGCTCAGCCTGCGCCCGGTTCTGCGCGGCTTTTGCGGCAATCTCGGCCATCTTTGCCCGCTCCTCGGCACGCAGCTCATGCAACTCGGCGGACGTCGCCTGCTCCCTTGCGTTGGCAACTGCGAGCGCCGCGTCCCGCTCCTTTTCCAAAGCTCGCGCTTCCGCTAGCGCTGCATCTCTTTCGCGCTTGAGTTCCCGCAGGCGGATATGATCCACCGGTTTTGCGGCGACACTAGCGGTCGGCGGTTGCGCGGCGGGCGCTGGGGCTACCGGCACCGACGGGGCAGCCGGCGGCGAAACCGCAGCGGGGGAGGCAGACGGCAGCGACGCAGTCTTGGATGGTACTGCCAGCGGAATTCGTTGTCCGGCTGGACCCAAGCGCAGATAAACCGCACCGATCAGGATGGCAGCAACCAGCAAACCGCCTACAAAACCCAGCGCCGCTGCAGCGCCCCAAAACGCGCGTGAACGACGCTCACGCCGATCCGCTGACAGATCATCTCGTACCATGTCGGCACCCCCCTCAAGGTGGTCGCCGACCGAACTTTCGCCCGGCACGGCAGATTCTCCGGGATAAGCAGGCTGCCAATCGTCATCACCAGCGCTAACGGCGGGCTGCTTCACGTTCGGATCGACAGACGCATCACTCTGCACAGCCACGGCGGCGGGCGATGGCTTGCGGGTTTCGAGCACGGTCTCGGCATTCTGGCGCGTTCCGCTGCGCGGACTTTTTCGCAGCCAGGCATCCATCGTCACGAGTTTGCTGATAACAGCTGGCGGTTGGCTGGAAGCGGCCTCGAGCGACACAGCCGTCGGCGATTGCACCAGAGGCGGAACAGCTTTACCCCCGGCGCTGCCAATCTGCATTGCCCCCTGGCTTGCCTGCAACAATTCCTCCTCTTGGTCGACTGGAGTCGCCTCGATCTCGCACGAAGCCGAGGTACTCAATTCCTTTTCAGACAACGGGGTGGCCGGTTCCACCGCATATGCCACCGGAACGTCCTGCGACACGGTGCTATCAGGAATTTCCTCCGTATCGGACGCAAAACGCGGCAACGTACCATGCGCCTCACGGTCGTTAATTACATGGCGCACGATTTCCGCATTCACGGTGCGTTGCTGCTGGGCAAAACCGTAAACCAGCGTGTTGTCACACAACAGATTGATCAGTCGCGGAATGCCGCGACTGTAGTGGAATACTGCCTCACAGGCGGTTTCATCGAATATCTCGGCCACACCACCGGCCACCGCAAGCCGGTGGCGGATATATTCGGCGGTCTCCTCGCGCCCGAGCGGCTCCAGGTGGTAATTCACGGCAATGCGTTGCGCGAACTGTTCCAGCCCGGGCTGGCGAAGCGACTCGCTCAAACCGGGCTGGCCCACAAGAATCATCTGCAATACCTGGTCTTTCTCTGAATTGACGTTCGACAACATACGCAGCTCTTCCAGTGTCTCTGGCGACATGTTTTGCGCTTCGTCAATGACCAGCACCGTCTGGCGGTTTTTCGCGTATTGATCGATGACAAACTGGATGAGTCCATCGTAGAGCTCAGGTTTGGTCTTTCCCTGGTAGTCCAGACCAAAGGCCAGGAAGATCCAGGTGAGCAGTTCGTCAAACGAACGATGGGTGTTCGAAATCAGGCCGAACCTAAGGCTGTCCGCACACTGAGCCAGCACGTAGCGAATCAATGTGGTTTTACCGGTGCCGGCTTCCCCGCTGATGACGCAGAATCCGGTTCTATTCAGCAGGCTGTACTCGAGCAAGGCGAGCGCCGTCCCGTGCCGATCGCTCCGATATAAATAATCGGGGTCGGGCAGCAACGAAAAGGGTCTTTCCTGCAATTGATAGAAAGACTCGTACATCCAGCCTTACTCCTTTATCAGTCCTCACTGGCAGACAATGCGTCCGGACCCCAATTACAGCTACCCAGGATCCTGAATTTTACCGGCTGCCGCTGTACTGGCCTGCCAAGCGGTTAACGTATTATCTGCGCACTATCCACACAGCCTCGCGGTCTCCCAGGCCATCGCCAGGGTAAGGGTGTGGTTTTATTTTCGACGATTCTGGTATTGAGCGGGCCAAAAGGCAACCTTTTTATCAAAAGGGCGAAACGCACCGCCTCGCCGCTGCGTTTGTGGCGCCCGGAGCCGCCCATGGGACTTGTGAGGGGAAAGCCCCTGATCGCGCCGGTCAGGCGCCCGGCCAGCGGACTCATATACGGCTTGGGGCGGCTACCTTCTATATGCGGGCTAGCTCTTCTTGCGCCGGGGCGCAGCGCCAGGCCGCTTTACCCTACTAGCGCTCGTCAGGCGTTGCAGCAACGCCCCAAGCCCTGGACCTACACGCCGGATCTCATCTTTGTGCAGGGCAGTGAGACGCTCGAGCACGCGCCGACCCTGCGCAGTCAATGTCACATGCACCTGCCGGCGGTCTGCAGTCGCCGTATGTCTGACCATCAGATGCTGGCTTGCCAGTCGGTCGACCAATCCCACCGCACTGTTGTGTTTGATCTGAAGTCTTTCGGCCAGCTCGGTTATGGTAAGCCGTTCGCGACTGGGGAAACCCCTTACTGCCAGAAGAGCCTGATGCTGCTGGGGTGTCAGCCCAACCTCGCCAACCACGCTTTCGCTGAACCGAAGAAACTGCCGCAGGCTGTAACGAAAGGCCGCCAGCATCTCGTACTCAGCTTTCGTAACCGCACTGCCCCTGCGCTTGTCTTTCACCGGCATATTTTCCCCCATTCGGCTTCATGGGCCGACAAAACCCGTGTCGCATGCGCATACCCGTACCAGTCGCACCTCTGACTGCGAATCCACCGCGTCGGAATGCTGGCAACAAATATGACAATTGAGGATGCTGACATTTGGTGATTCGAAGCACCAGTTACGCGTCCGGAGCCGCCTGCGGCGACGCCCTTACGGCCGCCAGCCAGTAGCGAGTCCAAGCTGCTATTGCGCCTCCAACCGGTTTGCCCACCAATTCAAAAAACGATCACCCTGGACGGATGACCCAACAGTGGCCGCAAGAAAGCCGTGCGGAAAGGCGCAAATAAAAAATAACCATTCGCCTCAGGAACATCACCACTATACCAGCGACCGGCACCGAACGTCACAATTCAGCCCCGCCCCGACAATCTGACGGAGAGAAATGCAAATGATTGTCAGGGCGGTTGCGCGGCGCAAGAAGCAGAGGCGCCATAAATTACGCAATTGAGCAACATCGGGAGATTTAATTGCTCCGTCCGGGGTGATTTGCAGCGCCCATCGGTCCGACACGATACACAGTCAACATGCCATGGAATTGAAACACATGGCTCGATTTCCTGTCTCACTGTACATGGGCGCTGCCATATGACACGCCGCGGACGGTCAGCCTTGTCTGACGGGCGGCTTGCAATGCAATGACGGTGGGGATTCGCATTGTCAAGCAACAGCGCAGAACGATGCTGTCATTCGAATCCTTGGATTCCCGATCGGAAAAGCGCTATAAGTTATACAAGGTCCGCGAAAAAGGATCCAAGGGGGGTAGAAACACACACGCACTGGTTATTGAAGGAAGCTTATTGAGGAGGTCGGCCATGATCGACATGACATCCAGGTTCGCTGAGCTGATTGAAAAGGATCGCGCCAATCGCGAAAACCTGGAATGGCGCGGAACATTTCTGCAGTACCTCG
>JAKBDW010000347.1:0-4622 GCA_021834245.1 Pseudomonadota bacterium | reverse complement strand
TGGCTCTCGCTGAACTTCGACTTCCTCATCGCCCTTCATCCTCAAAGAAGCGGAAGTCTCTATTTTTAACCCGTCTCCCATTCGGGGAAGCCTACGCACCAGACCAAGAAGGGCAATTAGTGGCACTTCGGAATGAAAGCCCACATCGGCGTCGACGCTCACAGCGGACTGGTGCACACGGTGGTCGGCACCGCGGCCAACGTCAACGACGTCACCCAGGCGCACGCGCTGGTGCCCGCACTCGCCTCTTCCCAAAGGCAAACACGCCATAGGCGTTGCTCGGCCCGAGACGGAGTGATCCGCCACTCAGGCAGTGAACTGACTCGTTCTCGCAGCATATTGCTTGGCCCAACTGGGGCCGATCATGATGGGAAGTCCTGTTACTGAACGAGTCAACTTTTAGGCGCAGCGTCAATTCCTCCACGCTCCTGTAGGACGTTTAGTGCCGCTTCAAGGGTTCGAACCAACCGCAAATTCTCATTGAAATGAACCCGTGCGTCATAAGCCGCCCGCCGACCGATGAGCACAAGTACATCGGTCGGTAAGCTCAGAACCTCGCGGATGGCATGTTTCCACGCCTCAACGGATTTTTCAGGAACAAGAAATCCATTGACCCCATGCCTGATATAGATGCGGGAGCTAATTGAATTAGTTGCGATAACGATTTTCCCGAAGTACATTGCATTGACAATTGATTGATCCGCCGTGCTGCGCGTCAGCCCCGGGGCAATAGGCATCAGAAAAGCGCGACACCCGGCCATCTTTCGGATGAACTGATCATTACTCCAATTTGTAAAAAAATGCACATTCGATGCTGCACGCCATTTCTCGATGAGTTTCCGTGTATCTGGGCTATCTGGAATTCCGACTTCCAGTCGGAGTTCGAATTCCTTGAAGGCCCCGAAAAGAACGTCATAGTCTCGGAAAGATTTTCCGCCTGTCAGCATAAAATTCCCCTCCTCATCAGGACGGGAATTGGACACGTCGTGGCCGATCAGGGTCGAACTCCAAGGGACAGCTTTCAGCGCGCTCCGGGGGATACCGTAAATATGGTGGTAAATGTCAACTTCCTCATCAGAATGTGGCTGCACCTGCGCTGTGAGCCTTCGCCCTAGAAAAAACACGGCCCTTTGTAAGACGTAGGCAGCGCCTTGCGCCTTTTGCCAGTGGGCATCTGCGACGACGTGCGGTGTATGAATCCATGGTAACAATCCAGCAATTGCCAAGTAAAATAGGTCTGCACGCTCCCCGCCTGTCAGGAGGATCATGTCATACTTGGGCGCACGTCGCAGAAGCCCCAATATGTAAGCGACCAGGTCTTTCCTCAACGGATAGCTTTCGACGCACCTATTCCAGAAATTTACCTTCGTATAGGGCAGTGTCGACAAAATGCGCTGCTGTCGGCAGCGCATTCCGACCGAAGCGATGCGCTTGGACTGCCGCGAAAGTTGTTGGTCGGTGTCGTCGATCATAAAGCGCCGGCCGCCTTCACTGGACCGTCGAGCGGCTTAGTCCCTTTACCGTTGCGCAAATACTGCTCAACATACCACTTCATGGCCTCGCTTAGGCCTTGGCGAACACTGTGTGTTGGCAGATACCCGAGAAGCTTTTGGGCCTTGGAAATATCAGCAAGGGAATGCCGCACGTCGCCCGTACGGAAATCTCGGTAACTAGGCGACTGCAGTTCTAGATTAGGCATTAACCCCTTGATAGTTTCACCGAGAATGCCGTAGAGTTGCCTGAGGGACGTTTGCTCGCCAAACGCAATATTAAAAATATCATGCGCTGCGCCCCGTGCCGGTACAAGCGCAGCGCGAAAATTAGCCTGCACCACGTTATCAATGTAACAAAAATCTCGTGTGGTCTCTCCGTCGCCGTTAATAAAGCAAGTCTCTTTACGAGCGATGCGGCTGGACCAGTTTGGTATGACGGCAGCGTATGCGCCATTCGGGTCCTGCCTCGACCCAAACACATTGAAGTAGCGGAGACCGATGGTTTGCATACCGTATACGCGGGTGAACACACCCGCGTATAATTCATCAAGGTATTTGGTGACGGCGTACGGCGATAGCGGATTACCGATGCAATGTTCCACCTTCGGTAGGCCGGGATGGTCTCCATACGTAGAGCTAGACGCGGCAAACACAAACCGGCGACACCTCGCATCGCGCGCACCGACTAGAATATTGAGAAAACCGGTGGCATTAACGGCGTGGGTGCGTAGCGGGTCTTCGATCGAACGTGGCACCGAACCGAGTGCCGCCTGATGCAGCACAATATCCACGCCTTCGCAAGCATCGCGGCAGGTTTGCGGGTCAACAATATCGCCCTCGATAAAATGATGGCGTGCCCATGCGGTTTCACCCACCATGCGGCGCACCTCATCAAGATTGCGTTGATATCCCGTGGCGAAGTTGTCCAAGCTCACGACCTCCTGCCCGGCGCGCAGCAAGTGTTCGAGAAGGTGCGAGCCAATGAAACCGGCGGACCCGGTGATGAGCCACCTTCTTGGCGTGGCTAAGGATGCCCATAGGTCGAAGGGCGGCTGGATTCCGGGAAGAGCGAATTCGCGCATGTCCATGGTCTTCAGAGCCGCCACACGGATAGCCCGTGGCTGCGCAATTGGCCCGCGTCGAACACAGCCTTGACGTCCATGAACACGCCTCGCGGTTCGAGCTTGTCTAGAAATTCCTGCAAAGATTTCTGCCGGTATGGGTCGTGAGCTACCGCAGCGACGATGGCGGCTGCGCGCGGCAGCTTTTCCCAAGGAACGAGGTCGATGCCATACTCGTGCTGGGCTTCGTCTGGCGCTGCCATGGGATCATGCACGAAAACCTCCACGCCATACGAGCGAAGCTCATGGATGACGTCAATGACTTTTGAGTTGCGCAGGTCAGGGCAGTTTTCCTTGAAAGTCAGCCCCAGCACAATGACCCTGGCGCCCCGGATGGGATACCCAGCTTGACTCATCTGCTTGACAGTTTGCTCCGCAATGTACGTACCCATGCTGTCGTTGATGCGACGTCCAGCCAGGATGACTTGAGGGTGGTAGCCGAGAGTGTCAGACTTATGAGTGAGGTAGTAGGGGTCGACGCCGATGCAGTGGCCACCGACCAGCCCAGGGCGAAAAGGCATGAAGTTCCATTTCGTGCCCGCCGCCTGGAGCACCTCGGTAGTGTCGATGCCAATACGGTGGAAGATCAGCGACAGTTCGTTCATAAGCGCAATATTCAGGTCACGCTGCGTGTTCTCAATGACCTTGGCCGCTTCAGCCACCTTAATGCTTGACGCTCTGTGCACCCCGGCCGTGATCACGTTGCCGTACATCGTCGCGACCTTCTCCAACGTGTCGGGCGAGTCACCCGACACGACCTTGACGATGCGCGTGAGCGTGTGCTCACGATCGCCAGGATTGATGCGCTCCGGTGAATAGCCGACGAAAAACCCCTGCTTCCATCGCAGGCCGGAATGACGTTCGATAATCGGCACGCATACGTCCTCGGTGGCCCCCGGGTAAACGGTGGACTCGAACACGACGGTCGCGCCCTTCTTCAGATTGCGCCCAACCGCTTCACTGGCCGATTCCAGCGGCGATAGATCCGGGTTATGGGCGGCATCCACCGGCGTAGGTACGGCCACGATAATAAAGTCGGCTTCACGCAATCGACTGGCGTCGTATGTGGGTTCGAAAAGCTTGGACGCCTGAAGCTCGCTACTCGGTACCTCACCGGTGGGATCGGTGCACTTGAGATAGGCATCGATCTTGCGCTTCGACAAATCGAATCCGATCGTGCGGAACTTCTTGCCAAACTCCACGGCGAGCGGCAAACCAACATACCCAAGACCCACGACTGCAACGACGGTCATACATCACCTTAAGAATTTGTTGAATTCACACTAAACCCGGGGTTGCCAGCTTTGCACGAACCTCGTAAGGCAGCGCACCCATTCAGCGTGCACCTTCGCCGAGAATCACCACGCGCACTGTCTCCAGGATGATCTGCACATCAAGGAGGAGCGAGTGATTCTTCACGTAATACAGATCGAACTGCAGCTTGCGCCGCGCCTCAGCAAGCGATGCTCCATAGGAGAAACGTACCTGCGCCCATCCGCTCACCCCCGGCTTGACGCTGTGGCGAATTGCGTAAAAAGGAATCGCTTCGGTGAGCTGCTCGACAAAGGACGGTCGCTCAGGCCTCGGGCCCACGAGGCTCATCTCACCCTTGAGTACGTTGGCGAGCTGTGGGAGTTCGTCGATTCGGGTCTTGCGGATGAAGCGCCCCACGCGGGTGATGCGATTGTCATTCGCCTGCGCCCAGCGCGCAACGCCGTCCATTTCAGCATCCTTGCGCATGCTTCGGAATTTCAGCACCATAAACGGCTTGCCGAACCGACCCACGCGCTCCTGCCGGAAGACCACCGGCGCGCCATCCTCGAGCCAAATGGCCAACGTCGCCAGCAACATGACAGGCCACAACATCAGCAAGAGCGAGAGCGAGACCATGATGTCGAACAGGCGCTTGACCGTCGTCCGCATCACCCCCTGCGAAAATCCATGGCCGTAGATCATCCAACTAGCCTTCAGGCTGTCAAGCGGTACCTCGCCCTTCAGTCGCTCACTG
>JAKBDW010000289.1:0-4630 GCA_021834245.1 Pseudomonadota bacterium | reverse complement strand
CGGTGGTGCTCATATATCATCTTTTTGCGACCACAGATCTCGAGCGCTCATACCGAGTCAACATCAATATGATCGGGTTGGACGGCCGCCCGCGAGTATTTGCGCTTAAGGATCTGCTGGCAGAGTGGCTTAAGTTTCGCATCGAGACAGTGCGCCGGCGATTACAGCACCGCCTGGACAAGGTCAATGCGCGACTGCACATTCTGGACGGCTTGCTCGCAGCCTACCTCAATCTGGACGAAGTCATCCGGATAATCCGGACCGAGGATGAGCCCAAGCCTGTATTGATGCGGCGATTTAAATTGTCCGAGATCCAGGCGGAAGCCATTCTTGAGACCAAGCTGCGCCATCTCGCCAAGCTCGAAGAAATGAAGATCCGCGGCGAGCAGAAGGAGCTGCGCAAAGAGCGCGATGACTTGGAAAATACGCTCAAGTCAAACCAGAAGTTGCGCAACAAGGTGCGTGACGAGCTTATCGCCGATGCCGAAGAGTTCGGCGATGCGCGGCGTTCGCCGTTGGTCGAGCGCGGCGAAGCCAAGGCAATCGATGTAACCCAGCTGCTTCCGACAGAACCAATCACAGTGGTGTTGTCGGAAAAAGGTTGGGTGCGTGCCGCCAAGGGGCACGAAGTCGACGCGCGGGCGCTGGACTATAAGACTGGCGACAGGTTCCTGCAGGCGGCGCGCGGCAAGAGCAATCAGCTTGCGGTGTTTTTGGATTCGGCTGGCCGCACCTATACTCTTCCGGCACACAAACTGCCATCGGCACGGGGTCATGGCGAACCGCTGGCCTCCAGCCTGAATCCGCCGCCCGGCGCCATGTGGGCAGGAGTCATGATGGGGGCGCCTGAGGATCAGTACCTCATTGCCTCGGACGCCGGATACGGCTTCATCTGCACGCTCGCCGATCTCATCACCGATCGACGTGCGGGCAAGGCTGTGCTGAAGGTCCCTAAGGGTTCCAGAGCGCTCGTCCCGCGGCGCGTAGCCGACATGGAAAACGACTGGCTCGCAGCTGTAACCAATAAGGGCAATATCTTGGTGTTCATGGTTGCCGAGCTGCCAGCGATGGAAAAGGGCAAAGGCGAGAAGATCCTCAATATTCCCGGACCGAAAGTAGCCAAGCGCGAGGAATTTCTCGCCGGCATCGCCGTATTTCGCGAAGGCCAGAGATTGCTGCTACGCACGGGCAAGGGCGAGCTTTTGCTGCGCTCAGGTAATGACATTGACCAGTATGTCGGGGAACGCGCTTTGCGCGGCTCAAAGCTTCCCAGAGGGCATCAGGAAGTCAAGGAAATAGATGTCCAGGAGGCGTGAGCGGCGCGACGGCGAAGGGTGGGGGATCGAAACGGCCATTGGTTTTCGGGATTGTCGTTTCATTAATCTTTTTCAAAGATGCTAAGGACGTTTCGGTATTCAGATCCGGTTTAATTCCAGGTTGAGGAATTGCCGGGCGTCTTCTATTGCGCAACGGTATTCACACTTAAATTGCACAACGGAATCAGAGCAGGAGTTCGCTCCGATCAGCATCACCCCGCCAATCGGTTCATCTACCCTAGCCGGGCGTTGACGGGTCGTTTCTAACTGCTCAATCTGCATGACGCAGAAACGAGGGTGTTGCCAAGGAAAATATCCGGCTCGGCCGCGAGCAGATCGCCCGGCTCAAACTCCAGACTGCTGCGGTAAAGACCGGTCAAGCCCCGACCTGCAGTGCGGCAGCGGAATGCGCTGCACGGCAGCAATTGCGTGTAAAATGCACCGAATATGCGAATTGCCGCCATCATCGAATACGATGGATCCGGCTTTAGCGGCTGGCAGCTGCAGGAAGGGGAGCGCACCGTCCAGGGTTGCGTCGAAGAAGCTCTCAGCCAGGTGGCCAACCATCCGGTACGGACAATTACCGCCGGCCGTACCGACGCCGGGGTGCACGCCTGTGCACAGGTGATTCATTTTGACACAAACGCTGCGCGTACTGACCATGCTTGGCTGCGCGGAACCAATAGCAACCTTCCGGCGCCCGTGGCGCTTCTGTGGACCGGAGAAGTCGGGGCAGAATTTCATGCTCGTTTTTCCGCCACCGGCCGCGAGTATCGTTACGTGATTCTCAATCGTTCGGTACGACCAACCGTTCTGGCACGCCGTGTCACACATGAGTACCGTCGGCTGGACGTGGTGCGCATGGAAGAAGCGGCGCGATTGCTCATCGGGACCCACGATTTCTCTTCTTACCGCGCGGTGCAATGCCAGGCAAAAAGCCCGGTGCGCGAATTGCGCCGTCTGGAAGTGGCGCGCCGCGGCGACATCGTGACAATAACAGCCGCGGCTAATGCGTTTCTTCATCACATGGTGCGAAACCTGGCGGGAGTACTCATGAGTATCGGTGCTGGCGAGAAGCCCCCGGAATGGGCAGGCGAAGTCCTTGAAGCGCGCGACCGCACGGTTGGCGGCATAACCGCGGCCGCTGAGGGGCTTTATCTTACGGCCGTGGAATACCCGGCTCACCACGGTATCCCCGCGCTTTCGTCAGTCTCCGGCCTCTGGTAAGCTGCGACGTTCGGTTCTGGCACGTATGCGTACACGCGTAAAGATCTGCGGGATCACCCGCCTCGAGGATGCGTTGGCGGCAGCCGACGCAGGTGCGGACGCGATTGGTTTCGTTTTCGAGAAGAAGAGTCCGCGTTTCATCGAAGCGGAAGGCGCACGAGCCATTGCACAGGCCTTGCCGCCGTTTCTTACTGTGGTCGGATTGTTTGTGGATGCGCCGGAAGAGCGCATCCGCCAGGTGCTCAGCGTTGTACCGCTGGACTTGCTACAATTTCACGGACGTGAGAGGCCGGAAGATTGCCGGCTGTACCAGCGGCCATACCTGAAGGCCGTGCATGTGCGTGACGACGAGGATCCGGCACTCGTAGCGCGCAACTATGCCGATGCCACTGGATTCGTGTTCGACACATATAGTCCCGAAATGGCCGGTGGTAGCGGCCGGCGCTTTGACTGGGAACGTATGCCGCGCGGATTTGACCGACGCGTGATTCTGGCCGGAGGACTGACGCCGGAGAATGTCGGAGAAGCGATAACGCGGGTTCGGCCATTCGCGGTGGACGTGAGCAGCGGAGTCGAACGTAGCAAGGGCATCAAGGACGCGGCCAAGATCGCCGCGTTCATGCGCAACGTAACAATCGCTTCAGGCGGAGCGGATTAACAATGGGTTATGCACTGCCCGACGAAGGCGGGCACTTCGGAAGATATGGCGGGCGATTCGTTTCCGAAACGCTGATGCAGCCGTTGCTTGAGCTGCAGGCGGCGTATGAGCGCCTGCGCGGTGATATCGCGTTCCAAGAAGAATTCAGTGAGGATCTGCGTCTCTTTGTCGGTCGACCGTCACCGCTTTATCCAGCGCGGCGACTTGCGGCAAGAATCGGTGGAGCGCGCATTTATCTTAAGCGCGAGGACCTTAATCACACCGGTGCGCATAAAATCAATAACACCGTGGGACAGGCCCTGCTTGCCAAGCGTATGGGCAAGACCCGCGTCATCGCCGAGACCGGTGCCGGCCAGCACGGCGTCGCCACAGCGACCGTGGCTGCCCGCCTCGGACTTGAGTGTGTGGTCTACATGGGCGCCGAAGACATCCAGCGCCAGGCGATCAACGTCTACCGCATGAAGCTCCTCGGGGCGCAGGTGGTGCCGGTGACCTCCGGGTCGCGCACTCTCAAGGACGCCCTGAACGAGGCCATGCGCGACTGGGTCACCAATGTCGACAGCACCTTTTACATCATTGGAACGGTGGCCGGCCCCCATCCATATCCGGCCATGGTGCGCGATTTCCAGGCCGTAATCGGCAAAGAAGTGCGCTATCAGATCATGGAGTTCGAGGGTCGATTGCCAGACGCGCTGGTCGCCTGTGTCGGCGGCGGCTCCAATGCGATGGGTCTTTTTTATCCCTTCCTCGACGAGACCAGTGTTGCACTTTACGGGGTCGAGGCCGCCGGCAAGGGTCTTGCGACCGGACAGCACGCAGCGCCCCTATCTGCCGGTCGTCCGGGCGTGCTCCACGGCAACCGCACATATCTTATGGAAACGGACGACGGACAGATCATCGAGACCCATTCAATATCCGCGGGCCTTGATTACCCAGGAGTCGGTCCGGAACATGCGTGGCTTAAGGACTGCGGGCGCGCTAACTACGTCGCGGTGACCGATGATGAGGCCATGGAGGCCTTTCACCTGCTGACGCGCATTGAGGGCATCATGCCGGCGCTTGAATCGAGCCACGCGATTGCCTATGCAACCAAGCTGGCAAGCGAGCTTGGTCCGGATGCCTGCATGGTGGTCAACTTGTCCGGTCGCGGCGACAAAGACGTGCACACCATTGCTGCGCGTGAAGGGATAACGCTGTGACCGGCCGGCTTGCAGACCGCTTTAAGACGCTCAGGACCAAAGGCCGCGTGGCCCTGATTCCTTTTGTCACGGCGGGTGACCCGGAACCGCACGTCACGGTGCCGCTCATGCATGCGCTGGTGGGTGCCGGTGCCGACGTGATCGAGTTGGGCGTGCCGTTCTCTGATCCCATGGCGGACGGTCCCGTGATCCAGAAGGCGAGTGAGCGCGCGCTGGCGCACCATGTGAGC
>JAKBDW010000164.1:0-4649 GCA_021834245.1 Pseudomonadota bacterium | reverse complement strand
GCGTATCAGATCGGAATGAATCCTGAGCTGCTTTCCCTTGATTACCGCCCGCAGCTGGCGCAGCATTTTCTCTCGCAGCACAAGGTAGGCGAAGGCCCGCGCTAAGTTAAAATCAGCGCGCCGCAAAATCGTATAGGCCAAACGCCAGCTTTCACGCTCAAGAATCATTGTGGCATCGCTGGCCGTTGTAACCCCGGCTAGTTGCGCGCTATAAGGCCGGGGAAGCTGCGTGATGACCTCCGCGAAAGTTGCCAGGCGGGAAAGCGGCAGAAGCTGCGGACTGCGCAACCGATCTCCCTCTGGGACCAACAAATAATACGCCTCGGCCGGCGGTAGCCCGTAGGCAAAGCGATAGCGCAGAAGCCAAAGTAGATTGACGTGGTCGATGATGTTACCAACCAATACTCTGATCTGATGACCTTCTCTGCGATTGATTGCGCGCGCATGACGGATCAGCCCGGCGTAATAGCGCCGGTCGACTGCTGCGTCCAACGCGAAAAGCTCGCGGTTTTCCTCGAAAATGCGCCGGGCTTGACGTGCTATGTCATCGAATGGTGTGCCTTCCAGAAGCCGCAGCAGTTCAGCAACGTCTCCCGTTCGAAGCATATCTTCGATCGGCAATGTCGCGAACGGGCCCATGTCGCCCAGCTCTTTGCGGATCGCAGCCACCGGTTGTCCGGTCATCTTGCCGCGCAGGATGGTCTTTAGGTTGCTCAGTTCAAAACGGTAAGCCCAGTAGATGAGAAATTTGCGTGCGGCGCCCGTCAGTGCGCGCACCAGGATCACGAAGTCCGCCAGGAGACTGGTGGTAAGCTGCTGCTCGAGCGACAACCCGCCCTCGCCGGCCTCACTGGCCCACACACCGGCAGATTCGGCAACCCGGATGGCGGATGAGTCCTGATCGCCGGGCTGTTGTATCAGGGCATCCAAATCCGTATCAGAAAGTAGGCGCGTCGCCATCTCGGAAACACGGGTATTCAGGTACGCGTATCGCGCTATGGCGCCCACGGATCACTCCCAGTCCGGATCAATCAACAGGGCAATTGCTGCCCCGACAGCCTCCCGCTCATGCTCTTTTGCCATGGCGCGCAGTTGCGCGCGCCGCTCCTCATACCGCCGCGTCAATTCCGCTACTGCCTGCGAAGCACGTTCCTCGGCCTTGCTCAAAAATGCATTGCGCAATTCCGGCAGCCGCGCCTCAAAACGCTGCTCCGCTGCGCGTGCGTCGTCCCGCGCCTGATGGATCAGCCTCTCGCGTTCGCGATTGGCCTCTTCAACCAAAGCCTCAGCGCGCAGTTCGGCAGCGAGCAATCGTTTAAGCTCATCTTCCAAGCTAGGCCCTCGTCAATTGCGTCATACCCGTCAAATTGCCACCCGCGACATTGTTGTCGCGTCAGCAATATCCATGCTCGCCAGCCTGCTCTGCACCCTGAAACGCTCACGTTTCATCATGATTGTCCTGCCCGTCATTCAAGGCGGCCAGTCGCCACCACTTGCGGACGCAATCATAAATTTGATTTGAACCTCACGCCCAGCCAATCACGGCAGCTATCGCACCTTCACCTTAATGAGTTCTTCGCCCTTGGGATCCGTTACGTGCACGGCACAGGCAATGCAAGGATCGAAACTGTGTATTGTGCGCAGGATTTCCAGCGGCTGCTTGGCATCGAACAGTTTGGTACCCTTCAGCGACGCTTCATAAGGCCCTTCCTGACCCTGAGCATCTCGCGGTCCGGCGTTCCACGTGCTTGGAACGACAGCCTGATAGTTGTCGATCTTCCCGTCCTTGATCACGACCCAGTGCGCCAGTGCGCCACGTGGCGCTTCGGTAACACCGACCCCCTGAGCTGTCTTCGGCCAAGACTCCGGTTCCCAAAGCTTTTCGTTGAAGGTCTTGACATCCCCGCCCTTGATATTGGCAATGAGACTGTCATACCAACCCTGCATCGCGTCGACGATAATCTTTGATTCGAGGGTGCGGGCCGCGGTGCGACCGAGGGTCGAATAGAGCGCCTGTATCGGCAAGTCGAGCTTCTTGAGCGCATAGCTCGCGATTTCACGCGTGGGTTCGTGGCCTTTCGCATACAGCACCAGCACGCGCGCGAGCGGTCCCACCTCCATCGGCTTGCCGCGCCAGCGCGGCGACTTCAGCCAAGAGTAGCTCTTGTCCGTATCCAGATGATCGTACGGCGGCTTGGGTCCGGTGTAGTCGAATTTTGTCTCACCTTTATAAGGGTGCAACCCCTGATTCTTGCCTACACTGTAGTCGTACCAGGAATGGGCCACGAACTCCTGAACCTGTGCCGGATCATTAAGGTCCACCGGTTGGAGCTTCGTCAGGTCACGATCGATGATTGCTGCCGGTGGAATCAGAAAAGAATTCGGATCGTTCATTCCTTTCTCCGGAAAATCCCCGAAAGTCATGAAATTGCCGATCCCCTCCCCCTGACGGAACCAGTCCTTATAAAAGCCGGCAATGGCCAGTGTGTCTGGCACGTAAACCTGATCCACAAAGCTGCGCATCTGGTGGATGACGTTCTGCACCTCTTCGAGACCGACAATGTTCACCGAAGTCGCGCCGCTGCCGCCATGGAAATGTGGGCCCTGCCCCTGGCCTTGGTGATCCGGATGTATGCTGATGGCGCAGGGCACTCCGCCGACAAGAAAGTTCGGATGCGGATTCTTGCCGCCAAAAATGGTGTGCAGCTTGACCACCTCGCGCTGCCAGGCGAGCGCCTCCAGATAATGGCACACGGCCATGAGGTTAGCTTCCGGCGGCAGCTTGTACGCGGGATGACCCCAGTAGCCATTGGCGAAGATTCCAAGCTGACCTGATTCCACAAAGTTCTTGAGCTTTTTCTGCTGGTCCGAAAAATAGCCCGGCGACGACTTCGAATAGTCACTGATCGACTGCGCCAGATCGGCGGTCTTCTTGGGATCTGCCTTCAGGGCCGAAACTATGTCTACCCAGTCGAGCGCATGCAGGTGATAGAAATGCATGACGTGGTCGTGCACGAACTGGGCGGCAATCATGAGATTGCGAATGAGCTGGGCGTTGGGTGGAATATCGTAGCTCAACGCGTTTTCCACGCAGCGCACCGAGGCAATACCGTGGACAAGTGTGCAAACCCCGCATATGCGTTGCGCAAAGGCCCAGGCATCGCGTGGATCTCGCCCCCGTAAAATGATCTCAATTCCGCGCACCATGGTGCCGGCACTAGACGCGCCGGTGATAACACCAGCGTCATCCGTTTGCGCCTCGATTCGCAGGTGGCCTTCTATGCGGGTGATCGGATCAACAACGACTGTTTGGGTTGCCATCGTTTTTATCTCCAGAAAGCCGAATCGAGTTTTTCGTCACCGTTCTTACAGCGGTGGCCGTGGAATCTCAGCTCACACCCAGTCGACTACGTCGCAATATTTTCCGCCACCAGTTCTAGCAGACTGTGCGCAGTCTTGTTCCATTTGAAGTGCGCCTGGCCATCGTCAAACGTCTGTCGACAATTCGAGCAGCTCATCACCAGCATTTCCGCGCCGGTATCATCGATCTGTTTCATCTTGATCTCGAATACCTTGTAACGCAGAGCGTCCGCCCGATGGATAGTAACGACGCCGCCACCGCCACCGCAGCACCAGTTGAGATTTGCAGTGGGATTCATCTCGCGCAGCTCAACCCCCAATTTGTCCAACACATCGCGCGGCGCCTGCGTTGCACCCCCTCTGCGCGATATTTGGCACGGATCATGGAAGGTCACCGACTTGCCGACCTTTTTCACCTTGAGCCGGCCATTGCGCAGATTTTCCGCCAGGAACTCCGAGATGTGCTGCACCTCGAACGGCAACGGCTGGCCGTACATATTCGCGCCCGACCAGCGCAACGCGCCATATGCGTGGCCGCACTCCGGCAGGATAAGTAACTTTGCCTTACACTTGATTGCGGCGTTGATGATTCGCATGGTCATGTCCTTCTGCCACTGCGCATTACCCGAAAGCATGCCGAAATTGGTCGCTTCATAGCCATCGAGGCGGATCGTCCAGTTTTCGTTGAGTGCATTGAGCACTTTCGCGGTGGCAACTATCGCTTCCGGGTATTTCATGATTTCGATGGACGACATGCTCACCAGCACATCGGCTGCATCCTTGTCCACCGGGATCTTGATATCGTTCTCATCCGCCAGCCAATCGAGTCTGTCCTTGAAAACCTTTGGCGTTGCACCTAACGGGCTCCCCTCACGCTCGGCCCGTTCTGCTACCGCCCAAAGCTCGTGCGGAACGAGGCCTGCCTTGAACATGCCGTGGCGCGCCTGCGAAACCAGTGTCGCAATGTCAATACCCATCGGACAAATCATGGTGCAACGGCCACACATCGTGCAGGAATCGTAGATGAGCTCCTGCCAACGCTCCAGTTCGTCGAGAGAAACACGCGCCTTGAGATTAAAGATGCGGTAGAAAAACGCGAACGGGCCGACCTCTCGCTTGTACGCTTGCTTGAAGGGCTCCAGTTTCCAAATAGGCGTGAACTTCGGATCATTGGTCTGTACGTAATACTGGCAGGCTTCAGCGCACATTCCGCAATGGATGCAGGATTCCATGTAGGTCGCTGCCGCAGAACCAAATTCCCGCACGAAGCCGCGCATTGCCGTCGCCAC
>JAKBDW010000036.1:0-4661 GCA_021834245.1 Pseudomonadota bacterium | reverse complement strand
GTTTCTCCTGTCCTCGCCTCACGCACAATCGCGTCGCGATACGTGTGAATCGAATTCAGAGCATCATTGAGATTGTCGGCAATCCGGTATTTCGCATCCATCACAATGAGACGCGACTTCTGCGAACCATACTCCCAGCTGGAAAAAACGACATCCGGCACCATTATGCGGCTGAACGAACCTTCGCCGTCCGGTTCAATCCAATATTCCTGGTACCGGCGTTGGAAGCACAGCGCATGGCCTGCGCCTAGCTGAACCACAACTGCATTGGCTGTAAGTGTTACGCCGCCGGCAGCATCAGTCCTAAATAGTTTGCTGACATCAACCCCATGTGATCCGTATTCCTCGACGGCCGCGCGGGTGAGTCGGAGGAAACACCATAGTTCGTAAAGGTCAAAGGTGCGCGCCAACGGCATTTGCAGAAAGTCGCCGAACAGTGCGGATAGGCCAAGATTCATATCTTGCCAGAGCCGGTAAAAGCGCTGATAGGTAGGATCGCGACGAAACAATGATGACATGCGAACTTGCGCTGATCCGTCGCCGACCTGCCGCATGAAGGGAGTATCTGCGGCGACCGTCAGCCGGCGGGCGATACGTCGTGTACGTGCCGCCCAGTTCGCAGCAACGCCGAGGAATTCCTCGTCGTCAGGCTTTACGCGTTCAAGCATGTCGGCCACGTTATTCAGCCATGCCGCCCACGATACAAGGCAGGCCTTAATCTGCCGGTGCTCAGCAATATCGACGCTGTTGCGACGCAGGCGCATATTAATTTTCGCTGGCAGGCGTCCTTTGAGGGCCGGCGGCAACCGCGATCGGGGCCCCGTCTCCATTCGAATTTTGCCGGAGCGGAAAGATTTTATTATCTCAGGGCCGGTCGCCCGCATAGCGCGATGTGCCGGCACCGCGATCTCTTCGGGTTGCAGATAATGGCGTGGCACCTTGGCAATTGCATCAACGGCTTCGAGGATCTCCGCTACGCGCGAGCGCAGGAACTCCAACCGCGCTAGTGGTGGCGGACGGTTTCCGGCCCGACGACCAATTCCCTTGCGGAACGCACTGAGCGAGAAGAGAGCCATAGTATCTTCAAGCAGCTCACGCACCATCGTTTCAAAGTCGGCACGCGTAAGTTTGCGTAGGTCGGGATCAGTCGTGATCTCAAAGTTGCGCGTACCACTACCCGGCAGCCGCAACACTACTTCAACGCTGCCGGCATGGAAGTCAGGCGACCAGCGCCAGCGTGCAATGTCCGGCTGGCGTGTGCACAATCCTTCGACCAGATTGTCGTCAATCAACAAATCGGCGTTGGTGGCATCCGTGCAATCTCGCAGTTCAAATATATACGACGTGTTTTCCCGGATGGCGCCGGCCGGAATTGCATCTGGCCTGGGCCATACCTGCCAGGATGACCCCTTCTCCTCTGCCTGAATGTACAGCGCCGTCATGGATCACCGCATTGCCTGGAATGAGCCGAACTCGTCGAGGTCGCCCAGGAGCTTCTGCACGAAAGCGCGTGACCGCGGCATCGCCGCGCAGGCCTTGTCGAGCGCAATGAGCATGGCCCGCTGCCGCTCTGCGCCACGGAGTTTTACAAAGACTTTCTGCAAAAGTAGTTGGTCGGAGATAGCATCAGCTGTGCTTCTTATATGTTCGGCATCGAAGGCGTGATAACGAACAAATTCTTCGACAACCCGATAACCAAAGCCCAGACCGTGTTCCTGCATCAACGCATGAATCTCAGTAAGCTTGGGTGCCGCGGCAGCGACAGCGTTCCTGAGAGCCGGCTGACGTTCTTCCAGGCCGGAAAGAAAGCCCGCGACATCGACGTGAGACATGTCGATCACGGAGGCGCGGTCGAGCACCTTATCGCTAACCGGATTCGTCGTCTCATCAACATTGATAGTTCCCACGACGAAAAGATTCGGTGGAATCGGCAATTCGGCCCGAATGTTGGTGCCGGTCGTACCCTCAATCGGAACACCATTTGAGTGGAGCTGCAATGGGCTGCCCGTTTCAATGCAGGACAACACGTCGGACAGATAATATTCAATGCGCGCGAGATTGAGTTCGTCGAGGACGACGAAGATCGGCGACTCTCTATGCGCCGTCGCCACGAGTATCGCCTCCAAGAAAGGCGGCACGACGTATCGGTTCGTGAGCACGTCGTAGTAACCTGTCAGTCCGGTCGGATCGGTCCATTCCGGCCGCACCGGGCAGACAAATAGAAATGGGTCCGGCTCGCTGTCATTGAGCCCATGCACAGCGCGGGCATATTTCAGGGCAAGCTGCGTTTTGCCGGTACCAGAAAGGCCTGAAAGAATAACGAAGTGTTTGTGCGGCAGAAAATTGAGTGCCGCATGAATGCGCCGCACCTCGCCCTTCGGGTAGTAGCCCCCCAATCCTTCGACGGCAGCCTCAAGTTCTGCAACAGGGATTGTCTGTGGCATGCGCCGCATCTGTGGTCCGACTGCTTTGGCGTCCGCCCATACAGATAGTTCATGGATTTTTTCGCGTCCGACGAGATTACCGAGCCAACCGATGAACTCGCGCGCAAGGAGACTGCGCCGCGCTGACGCGGTCGGGGGGTAGAGCGCAACGACAATCTGATCCGGCTCAACCGGCGGCCCAAACGGTGAAAGGTCAATAGCCAGACTGTTCCAGAACCCTTTGTTTCGAAGCCAGAGACGACCATCCCGGGCTAGGTAGATCGGTGTTAGGTTGTTACGGGCACTGTACAGAATCGCGCCGTCGCCGGAATCGGCATCGTCGTCTTCAAGGTCCATCGAAGCGGCAGCGGTTGCCGCTTTCGCAGCAGCGCCAAGGCGCTTCATCTCCGCAAGACGCGCGAGCAATGCGGCTTTGTCTCTGCGGACGAGTACCGCGAAATAGACCTCGTCCTCCGGCGGGAACTTCATAACGCATGCGAAGATAAATGCTTCAGCCTCTTCGCGAGCACTGTCGAGGTTTACGACACCAAGCTGTATGCCGCCCTCAACGATCTTAGCGCTATTTGAGACGCCGAAGAGTTTGTTAGGACGTGTCCCTTTGCCGGTCCCGAATTGCTTCTGGACTGCGTCAAGAAACTGCTGCTGGCGCTCGACGAGGATCATCTGTCTTCTCCACTCTGCCGATTTCCATCAGAGTCTTAAATATCTGAACCGCGATTGCCCTGGCCATGAGCGGGGCAACAGCATTACCTATCTGACGGAAGGCCGGGTTCATCGTTCCGTGAAAGCTAAACCCGTCAGGGAATGATTGGAGACGCGCAGCTTCACGCACCGAAATCGTGCGGGCCTGCCTGCTGTCATAGTGAATGTGGCTGTAGCTGTCCTTTCCGAGATGCGCCATTAACGTTCGCGCCGGTTGGTCGCGCCACATCTTGCGCCACTTATTCGGGAACTTTCCGGGATCGTAGGGAGGAACAATCGAAGCTTTGATGGTCTCATATTCCGCCGAGCCGACTCGGACCTTCCGCCCGTCACGGGCCAATTCGTCAACACATTCCTGCAACATGTCCAACGCGTGCTGATGTGCCTCCGGGTATTGATCACCGGCATTCATACGCGCAAACAGGTCATAGTCACGTGGCAGATAGCGAATCACGTGGTCGGACAGGTGCTCTGGCGCGGCGAACCCTGTCCATGTGCGCATCAGCTTCGCATAGGCGCTTTGCGCCTCGCGTGTGTAGGGAATTTTCTCATCGAAGCGTCGCGCTCCCCGGCGCAGTTCGCCCGATTTCAGTAACTTTCGGGCATTGATCTGCGGCAGATCTCCCAGAGCGTCTTCCGCCGTAATAGCTGGTGGCAGACTTCGCTTTGCCTCTGGAGGTTGTAAATATGAATGTACCTCTCCAATCAATGTATCGCCCAAGAGCTTAAGAGCAACAGAACGCGAGCCTTCATAGCCAGGGGGAAGATCGACCCAGTGTGTTGGCTTCGGAAAGCTGACTCCAGTCGCTATCTCCCGCCTGTAGGCAACCAGAAACATGCGCTCGCGCATCTGGGGCACGCCATAATAAGCGGCGTTCAGAAGTGTGTAGTTGCAAACGTACCCTTTGGTCTTCAGCACCTCGCAGATTTCTTCCGCGATATTCTGTCCGCCATGATTGAGTACGTCGGGCACATTCTCAATGAGAACAGCAATCGGCGCGCAGTCCTCAATGTAACGTAGATATTCCTGATAGAGGCGTGCGCGCGGGTCACGTTTGAATGCTTCAGGATGCGCGTCAACCTCACGCAACTTGGAACGTCCGACACGCGCAAACGCCTGGCATGGAGGTCCGCCAATCAATACATCGAAAGCAAGATCAGCGTATCTGCCGAGACCAAGTTCTTGTACAAGTTCGCTTGGTTTCACGCGCGTGATGTCGCGCGCCTTCGCATGTACTGCACTGCCAGGATGAAAATTGCGACCATGCGACGCAGCCGCATCTGGATCACACTCTACAGCGCCGGCGATCACGAAACCGGCAGAGAGGAAGCCTAACGAAAGGCCCCCGCAACCAGAAAATAGATCGAGCACGCGGGGCTTTCCGCCGGCCTCAAGGCGAGCGATCTTCTGGCGAATGGAACGCACGTTCATACGCGCCCCGCCGCCGAAGTGAGAGATTCTGCTCGTGCCCTTTTGTTGTACGAAGAATCTGTCATGGCCGGTTCCCTTCGCCC
>JAKBDW010000487.1:0-4663 GCA_021834245.1 Pseudomonadota bacterium | reverse complement strand
TGCAGTGCATCTCACCCATGGCCGCCGACGCTGTGCCCAGCAAGCGGCCTTTCAGGAAGCACAGTCTCCCCTTCGCATTCTTCTCCCTGGCAATAATTTCTGTGTAGCGACTGGAAGGCTGCTTCTTCTATAAAATACTATGCAAGTAACGGCAGCTTATCCGTGTCGTCGGCGAAGGATTGTTGACCATGAGGCTGCCTACCAGCAGGCGGCCCAACTTCAACGTCAGGTATTTGATTATTGCCCGCAATCGTCTTAGTCTTGGTCCAATTTTAAATTGGGCACCCTTATTTAAGAGCAAGACAGCATTTCCCGGCCAACCGCAATGCCTGCATGAGAGATCGGCAGAACCTCTCGGCTTTGGCAGTCGATTCAGCCGCAAATGGTCAGCGATTGGCCGTGACAGCTGCCAAAACGGCGCCTTCGGCAACTCGTTCCCTTCCTCAGCTGCGGTGCCGCCAGCGAAAACGATCCTCTAAGGCCAGATTTCTAGCCGTCCGCCTAGCATGGGAAATTCTTGCATGCGACTAACCGGCAATGATCGGCTTTGCAAGAAATCGCGCCCTGACGGCGGTAGCATTGCGATTTAAGGAATGATCAGGTGGGTCCAACCACAACTGCCATGAAGGTGACACATCGTCGTCAAATTTGACGGATAGCATCCACCTTCCCTTGCGGATGCATGCATATTACTTCGAACGCAAACTGGGCAATCTGCCCACCCGTACGATAGGCCCACAAACGAGGATCTGCCATGGCAAATCGCCTTGCAAAACTGCCGCTGCTCATCGGCACAGCGGCCCTGACAATCTATGCCGGAAGTCAGGCGCTTGCGGTTAGTTCGAATGCGGATTTCAACGGCACGAACGACCTTTATGCTGCGCGGACACATACGCTGACGCCCATAAAGCACCTCGTCGTGATCTACGATGAGAACGTTTCGTTCGACCATTATTTTGCGACCTACCCCAAGGCGACCAACCCAGCGGGCGAGCCGCGCTTCGTCGCCGCGCCGGGTACTCCGGGCGTCAACAATCTGGTCAGCAACAACTTGCTTACCAACAATCCGAACTTTACCAACCCGGAAAACGGCTCTGATGCAGCCAATCCGTACCGCCTGGACCGGACTCAGGCCAGTACGGCAGATCAAAATCACGCTTACACGCCAGAGCAGCAAGCGTATGACACCGGTGCAGCCGACCTGTTTCCGAGATACACCGGCAAAGGAACGTCCGGTGGCGTGGGTGCCTTTGGGACCAAGGGCCAGGTAATGGGTTACTTCGACGGCAACACCGTGACTGCCATGTGGAATTACGCTCAACGCTTCGCGATGAGCGACAACGCCTACACGGACACCTACGGTCCGTCAACGCCCGGTGCTCTTGAGGCCGTGTCCGGCCAGACCAATGGCATGCAGATCGTGCGGAGTTCAAAGAGCTCCTACTACATTGCTGATGGCCATGGCGGCTATACGGTGATTAGTGATGTTGATCCCGCTTATGACGTGTGCTCGAACCAGACAAACCAAGTAAAGATGGCCGGCAAGAATATCGGCGATTTGCTAAATGCGCGCAATATTTCCTGGGGCAGTTTTATGGGCGGCTTCGACCTGGCGCAGAACAATGCCAATGGCAGCACCGGATGCGCTCGCAGTACCTTCTCGACCGTCGTAAACGGAACGGTAACCGACTACATACCGCATCACGCATGGTTCCAGTACTACCCGACAACGGCCAATCCGACCCACGCCCGCCCGAGTTCGCTTGCCGCGATTGGTCATTCCTTTGAGACCGATGGCAAGACCAGGGATCCCGCTAATCATGAGTACGGTCTCCAAGATTTCTTTGCCGCAGTCAAAACAGGCCACTTCCCCGCGGTTTCATACTTGAAGGCCGTCGCCTACCAGGATGGTCATGCAGGTTATTCGGATCCGCTGGACGAACAGAGCTTCGTAACCAAGGTGGTCAATTTCCTCGAACGGCAGCCGGACTGGAAAAACACCGCGGTAATCGTGACCTGGGATGACTCGGACGGCTGGTACGATCACGCCTTTGCGGCCACAACGAACCCTTCGTTTGATCCAGTGGCAGATCAACTTAATGGTTCCGGCGTCTGTGGGCACGGCACGCCAGCCAATGGTCTCGACGGTCAGCCGGTCAACGGCCGTTGCGGTCCTGGCACGCGCATTCCGTTTATGGTGATTTCGCCTTACGCCAAGCGCAACTATGTAAGCCATAACCGGATTTCGCAGGCTTCCATCGTGCGTTTCATCGAAGACAACTGGCTAGTGGGTCAGCGCATCGGTGGCGGGTCGTTCGATGCGACGGCCGGCAGCATTATGAACATGTTCGACTTCCGGGCGCCGCGCAATGAACAACCGCTGCTTCTTGACCCGCAAACGGGAGCTCCGGTCGCACATCCAGAGATTTCCGCCCGGAACGACCGATAGCAGCCGAAGACTGACAGTGCAGTCGAAAGTTGCTTCAGGAAGTTCGAAGTGCGCACCCCGGGACGGGGTGCGCACTTCCCCGCTCGCCGCATCGCGTGACCGAGATCCATGCTAGTCGCCAGCAGAACAACCACAAACCAGATCCATTCGAAGTCGAGCAAACCGGCGATTTTGATGCGCACGGCGACGATATTTCTCGCGGCACTATCTATTGTCATCCTTGCACTGGAATCAACTCCTGTCCCCATTCACACATGGCTTTCTCGACCGCGGGATGCCTTTTGGCTGGCGCAGGGTCTGAATCCGCATCCGATGAAGTTGTTTCACCCGCTAGATCGGCCCCTTTCTGCAATGGCACAGTTGGGGCGCAAGCTGTTTTTTGATCCAAGCCTATCCGGTTCCGGCGAGATATCCTGCGCAAGCTGCCACAGCCCCGCGCACGCCTACGGTCCACCGGGGAAGAATTCTGTGATGTTCGGTGGACCATCGGATCAGACAGCCGGCTTTCGCGCAGTGCCCTCACTGCGTTATCTTTACCGCCAACCACCATTCAGCATTGGTCCTGACCCGCAGGGCGATAACGACAAAGTCGTGTCCCTGGCACGACAAGCGCAACGGGCCAAAGGTCATGCTCCCATCAAAAAAAGCGCCCTCTTGCCGCTGGCCTCTGCAAGCAATCTCGTTCCGCAAGGCGGCCTTTTCTGGGACGGGCGGGTCGACACCCTGCAGCAACAGGCAATGGGACCGCTTTTCAATCCGGCCGAAATGGACGCTGGAACACCAGCCGAGGTCGATGCAAAGCTTGTGCGGGCGGATTATGCTGCTGATTTTCGAAAACTCTTCGGCAACAATATCTTCCAAGACCCCCACTTCGCAGTAGCCGAGGCGATGTTCGCAATCGCCCGCTTCCAGATCGAGGATCCGAGTTTCCATCCTTTCACCAGCAAATACGATGCCTGGCTTGCGGGGAAAGCACGCTTCAACCGCGCTGAACTCCGTGGCTATCTTGCCTTTAATGATCCCAACAAAGGCAATTGCGCTGCCTGCCATCTGGACAAACCCACTAAAGACGGTTTGCCACCCTTATTCACAGACTTTCAATACGAAGCATTGGGCGTCCCGCGCAACCCGAACATCCCTGCGAACCAGAATCCGCACTATTATGACCTTGGCATCTGCGGTCCGTTTCGCACAGACATGGCACAACAAGCCCAATACTGCGGCATGTTCCTGACACCAAGTCTACGCAATGTTGCTGTGCGCCAAGTGTTCTTTCACAATGGCGTGTTTCATTCCCTCAAAAAAGTCCTCGACTGGTATGCCAACCGCGATCTGCGGCCCGCTCTCTTCTATTCGCTGGACGCAGCCGGCACCGTCGTGAAATACGACGACATGCCGGCGCGCTACCGGCGCAACGTAGACATCGTCGATGCACCTTTCAATCGTCATCCCGGCGGTGCGCCCGCGCTAAACAAGAGGGAGATTCGCGACGTCATTGCCTTCCTGAACACACTGACTGACGCTGATGTCAACCACAAGCAGTAGCGCAACAGTCAATCCAGGCAGGAAAGAAATAACAGCTGTCGTGCACCATAGTGTCTGACTGATGCAATCTATATTGATTGGTAAACCGTACCTTCGGCACAGCCCGGGTACCAAGTACATAACATGCCGGAACACCCGCGGCACGGCATGACCCCCAACGCGATTATGCCGCTATGCCCCGCCGAGAATACGCCCACGACACCCTGAGGCCTCTGACACCTTTCCATGATCCGCACCACCTCCAAATCCATAGTCGGTTCTGTACGTGTTGCGACGGCGGTGCCGAGGAGTTTCCCTTTTTCGAATCACTAAGCCTGTAAGTCTGCTGACCCCGCGAGCCGCGCGAATCCCCTTTTCACCAATGCAGCCATTCAGCCAGACCCAGCGCATTTTTCCCTGGCGCAGCACGTCACGTCGCCGAGATGCCCCTGTCATGAAAGAGACATGCGTGGCTCTTAAAGTCCTTATGCTCCCACCGCCCTGCAGGCTGCTGGACAAGCAATCAACACTCCCAACCCAGACAACGACAATAGAGGCAACACCATGAAGGTAAAAGCTCTAGCTCTTGCACTCTTAACTGCGTCCCTGGTAAACACAGGACACGCGGCAGAGGGTCCCGTCCCTGTTGGCATTCCGCGCCTCGACCATGTTTTCCTCATCATGTTGGAA
>JAKBDW010000499.1:0-18912 GCA_021834245.1 Pseudomonadota bacterium | reverse complement strand
CGTCTGGTGACGATTAACAACATACAAAAAACCGTGGCTGAGTATTACAAGATCCGAGTGTCTGATCTGCACTCGAAGAGTCGGGCGCGGCAGGTTGCGCGCCCGAGGCAGGTTGCGATGGCATTGGCGAAAGAGTTGACGAGTCACAGTTTGCCGGAGATTGGTGACGCCTTCGGAGGCCGGGATCACACGACGGTGATTCACGCATGCCGCAAGATTGAAGAGTTGTCGCAAAACGATGTGCGAGTAAAGGAAGATTACGGCAATCTGCTACGCATTCTGACGACCTGAAGAGATGCGTGTAGCGTGTGGATAAAACTGGGGACGTGGGCGAGGTGCTGGTAAGGACGAAAATTGTTCACAAAACCGCAACCGGAAGTTCACAGACAAGCGGAGTATCTATCCACAGATTTGGAATGGCGTCTTGCAGGGGAATTGCCGGGCGCTGGTGAGTTACCCACAGAATTCGGTGCTGCCTATAACAGTAGTAACAAAGGTTAATTAAATAAAACAGAATGTTTATTTGGATAAAGCAATGCAGATAACTATTCAAAGAGAAGAGTTGGTGAAGCCGCTGGGTTTCGTGGCGGGCGTCGTGGAGCGGCGACAGACGTTGCCGATCCTGTCGAACGTGATGCTACGTCACAGTCAAGGCGTTTTATCGATGACCGGCACTGATCTTGAGGTTGAGGTGATCGTGAATACCCGGACCGCGCAAGGAGAGGATGGGGAAATTACGGTGCCGGCGCGCAAGCTGCTCGACATCTGCCGGGCTTTACCCGCCCAGGCGGTGATCGAGTTCCGCTTGGAGAAAGGCAAAGCGCTAATTAAATCTGGGCGCAGCCGTTTCACGCTTCTGACCATGCCCGCGGCGGAGTTTCCCAATTTGGAAGCATCACAGTGGCAGTGGGCACTTACTTTACCGCAAAGTAGCCTGCGGCGATTGTTGGAGAAGACACAATTCTGTATGGCGCAACAGGATGTGCGTTACTACCTGAACGGACTGCTGCTAGAGGTGTCGGGCGAGCGCCTGCGGGCAGTGGCCACGGACGGTCATCGCATGGGTTTGAGTGAGGTGAGGTTAGAGCAGCCGTTTACGGGAGAACGGCAATGCATCATTCCGCGAAAAGGCGTGTTGGAACTGGTTCGGTTTCTGGCAGATTCGGATGATGAAGTTGAGATAAAAGGAGGAACGAACCATATCCGGGTGGTGATGAAGGATTTGACGTTTACCTCGAAGTTAATTGATGGGCGTTTTCCGGATTACAGCAAGGTGATTCCGCACAATCAGCAGACGCGGGTGCTGATAGGGCGCGAAGTGTTCAGGGAAACGTTAAGCCGTGCAGCGATTCTGTCGAATGAGAAGTATCGTGGCGTCAGGTTTACCGTGGGGCCTGGGATGTTGCGCTTGTCGGCGCACAACCCGGAACAGGAGGAAGCGCAGGAAGAGTTAGCGATTGACTATAACGGGGATGAGTTGGATATCGGTTTTAATGTGAATTACATCAGCGAAGCAGTGGCTGCGCTGGAGTCAACGGAAGTCGAGCTGGGTTTAACGGATGCCAACAGCAGTTGCACGTTAACTGCCCCCGGGGACAGCAAAAATCAATACGTTGTAATGCCGATGCGCCTATAACGCGGTTGCCGGCTTGGAAGGTGGCATGCCGCTTACCCGCTTGGAAATAAAGAATGTCAGAGTGCTAAGGGACGTCAGTCTGGAGCCCGGGACTGGCACCAATGTGATTGTGGGTCCGAATGCGAGCGGTAAAACCACATTGCTGGAAGCCATACATTTATTGGGGACGGGGCGGTCCTTTCGAACGAAGCAGCTTGCTGGGTTGATCCAAAAAGGCGCGAGCAAGTGGTACATATTCGGAGAATCGCGCGAGGAAAAAGGCGTAAGCCGCATTGGGCTCGAGCATGATGGTCAGGAAAGGACGATCCACCTGAACGGCATCCCAATCGGTAGTGCTGCAGCATTGGCGCAGGCACTACCATTGCTCGCGATTACGCCTGACACTCATTACCAGTTTTTGCGCAGTGGGGCGCACCGGCGGGGGGTTTTGGATTGGCTTTTGTTTCACGTGGAACAAGATTTCCATACGCATTGGCTACGTTACCGGCGATTGCTGGATCAACGCAACGCTGCGCTTCGTAATCGACTACCACCCGCTGCCCGCTACGCCTGGGACCCCGAGCTTGCCGCAACGGGGGAGCGATTGACCTTCTGGCGCAAGACGCTGTGGCAGCGCTGGCATCAGGAATCCTTACGTTTGGCCGAAGACCTGTTGGAGATACCCGGGGTTCAGCTACATTTCCAACCCGGCTGGCCCCAGGATCTTCCGTTGCTCGAACAGTTACAGCGCGATCGTGAGCTGGATTCAGCGCGCGGGTATACGCGATCCGGACCCCAGCGGGCCGATATTGCAATTGTTTTGGGAGAAAGCGAAGCGCGCTCCGTCGCATCCCATGGACAACAGAAGTTGCTCATTACCGCACTACGCTTGGCACAAGTGCGCCTTTTGGCCCAACAGCCAGGGAAGCGGTGCGCCTTATTGCTGGATGATATCGGCGCCGAGCTCGATGCGAGGCACCGAGCCCGCGCCGTTGAGGCGCTTAAGACCCTCGATTGCCAGGTATTTGTCACCAGTTTGGATGAATGGGATCTGACGCAGACGACCCAAGTGTTTCACGTGGAACACGGCCGCATCCAATAATCAAAATTCTCACAATTGGCGCCGAAATCAGACATAAGGTCCCGTCCCATCGTCGAAAAATGATAGAATAGTTTCTTTTGCGCGCAGGCGTCTCCATGGACAAAAAGCCAGTCTACGACTCCACCAGTATCCAGGTCCTAAAGGGGCTTGATGCTGTCCGAAAACGACCCGGTATGTACATCGGCGATACCGATGATGGCACTGGTTTGCATCACATGGTCTTTGAGGTCGTTGACAATTCCATCGACGAAGCCCTTGCCGGCTACTGTTCCCAAATTCTGGTGACGGTCCACACGGACAATTCCGTCACCGTCTCCGATAACGGACGCGGTATCCCGACAGGCATCATTC
The DNA here is from genome assembly GCA_021834245.1 of Pseudomonadota bacterium. Classification (GTDB taxonomy): domain Bacteria; phylum Pseudomonadota; class Gammaproteobacteria; order Acidiferrobacterales; family UBA6901; genus JAJXUF01. The sequence continues at coordinate 15,844 of JAKBDW010000499.1, read as the reverse complement.
CCGAAGAGGGCAAATCCGCGGCCGAAGTCATCATGACTGTGCTTCATTCCGGCGGTAAATTTGATCAAAATTCGTATAAGGTTTCCGGCGGCCTGCACGGCGTCGGCATTTCGGTGGTCAATGCCTTGTCCGACACCCTCGAACTCACTATTCGCCGCGAGGGGAAAATTCATTACCAGAAGTACCTGCTCGGCGAACCGCAAGCTCAGCTAAAGACTATTGGCGACACCGATGACACCGGAACCGATATCCACTTCACTCCCAGTCCTAAGATTTTTACCGACACGGTTTTCCACTACGAACTTCTGGCTAAAAGGCTGCGCGAACTGTCCTTCCTCAACTCCGGCGTCAAGATCATCCTGCGTGATGACCGCGAGCTTAAGGAAGATGTATTTGAGTATCAGGGCGGCATAGCCGCTTTTGTCAGCCACTTGAATCGCAACAAAACGCCCCTGCACGAAAAGGTCATCTACATCGCTGCCGAAAAAGACGGTATGGGCCTCGAACTCGCGATGCAATGGAACGATTCCTACCAGGAAAACATCTTCTGCTATACCAACAATATCCCGCAGCGCGACGGCGGTACCCACCTTGCTGGTTTGCGCGCCGCCATGACGCGCACGCTCAATCAGCATATTGAAAACCTCGCCATTGCCAAAAAAGACAAAATCGCACCCACTGGCGATGACGCCCGTGAGGGCCTCACCGCCGTATTGTCGGTCAAGATTCCCGATCCCAAATTCTCCTCCCAGACCAAGGACAAGCTCGTATCGTCCGAGGTCAAGGGTGTCGTCGAATCAATCGTCAACGAGCGCCTAAGCGAGTTTTTGCAAGAAAACCCGGGCGATGCGCGCGTGATCGCCGGCAAGATTATCGAGGCGGCGCGAGCACGCGAAGCAGCGCGCAAGGCGCGCGAAATGACGCGTCGCAAAGGCGCTTTGGATATCGCCGGGCTGCCCGGAAAACTTGCCGATTGCCAGGAACGCGATCCAACACTCTGCGAACTTTACCTGGTCGAGGGTGATTCGGCCGGCGGGTCGGCCAAGCAGGCCCGCGACCGACGCTTCCAAGCAATACTCCCGCTCAAAGGCAAAATCCTGAACGTCGAGCGCGCCCGCTTCGATAAAATGTTGGCATCCGCCGAGGTCGGCACACTGATCACCGCCCTCGGTACCGGAATAGGCAAAGATGACTTTAATATCAATAAATTGCGCTACCACCGCATAATTGTCATGACCGACGCCGATGTCGATGGATCGCACATTCGCACGCTTTTGTTGACCTTCTTTTACCGCCAGATGCCGGAACTGCTGGCCGGCGGCCATATCTACATCGCCCAACCGCCGCTTTACAAAGTCAAGCGCGGCAAGACAGAGCGCTATCTCAAAGACGACATCGAACTGGAGTCCCACCTGCTCGAATCGGCCCTGGACGGAGCAGTTCTTACCGGATCGCCAGGCAAGCCGGCAGTTGAAGGCGCAGCGCTGGCCGCCCTGTGCACCAGTTACCTGTCGGTGGAGGCTACGATTAAGAGGTTGTCGCGTCGCTACGACGCCAAGATGCTGCGCAAGCTCATCTACTTGCCAACCCTGACTGCCGACGATTTGAAGCAGCGCGCCAAGATCGAACAGTTCGCACAAAATCTGCAGACCATGCTCGGCTCCGAGCAGAACGGCGCCCGCTACACCACGACTGTGGGGCTCAGCTCACTCAACGGCGCCCATGAGATTCTCGTGAATCGCAGCGAGCACGGCTCGATCAGCAGCAGCCGCATCGATGCCGAGTTCATCAGTTCCGGGGAGTACCGATCACTCCGAGCCCTCGGCGGCCAGCTCGGCGGCCTATTGCGCGAAGGTGCTACCATCCAACGAGGCGACAAGACCCAGCCGGTGTCAACTTTCGACGATGCCATCAACTGGTTGATGGAAGAAGCGCGTCGCGGCCAGACTATTCAGCGCTACAAGGGGCTCGGAGAAATGAATCCGGAACAGCTATGGGAAACGACCATGGAGCCCACAACGCGCCGGCTCCTCAAAGTGAACATCGAAGATGGCGTTGCCGCCGACGAAATTTTCACTACCCTCATGGGGGAACAGGTGGAGCCGCGGCGCGACTTCATCGAAAAGAATGCGCTCGCGGTGGCAAACCTCGACATCTAAGCGGACTCGCGCGTGCTGTCCCTTTAATGCAGGGTGCGCGGCATCGTCAGAACAAACGCCGGAATCTCGGCGTCGAATTCGACGCCATCGTCGGTGATCATCTGATAACTACCGCGCATACTGCCAACCGGAGTCTCCAGCACAGTACCGCTCGTATACTCAAAACTGCTGCCGGGAGCGAGATACGGCTGTTCACCCACCACTCCTGACCCACGCACTTCCTGAACCTTGTTGTTGGCGTCCGTAATAATCCAGTGTCGGGCCAACAGCCTCGCTGCAACGCTCCCGCTGTTGGTGATGGTCACGGTATAGGCAAAAACATAGCGATTCGCATCCGGCTCCGACTGAGAGTCTATGTACGCCGACTTAACCGCCACTTCGATAAGATGTCCGCCTGTCACAAGCCCCTCACTCGATTCACCCATTACCGAACCAATTTTGCATCATGTAAATGCGGAAAGACACCGTATTGAAAATTATAGCCCGCCTGGCGCTGTCCATTTTCCTAGGTCAATCGACTTACCGCCTGCCGTTGACACGGAACGCTGTAGCACTCGTTGTTCCCATCCAGCCGCAACGCAGACAAAGACCCACCCCAAAGACACCCGCTATCGAGCCCGACAACGCCCGACTGCCGCCAAAACCCCAGCGCAGACCAGTGGCCAAAGACAATGCGTAAATCACTGCTCCTGCGATCAGGCACCTCAAACCATGGATATAAACCTTCCGGTTGCGATCCCGGAGCGCCCTTGAAACGCAAATCCATTCGCCCCTCGCCATCGCAGAAACGCATCCGCGTAAACACGTTGATTGCGAATCGCAGCCGATCCCAACCTTGCAATGCGGCATCCCAGCAATCCGGGGCATCACCGTACATCTGGGAGAAGAAATCATTCTTTTCCGAATCCCGCACGACCTCCTCAGCCTCGTGCGCCAGCGCCTGCGCGGTTGCCAAATCCCACTGCGGAGCGAGCCCGGCATGCACCATGGTATAGCCCAGGCTGTCGTCATGATGCAGCAGCGGCTGCCTACGCAGCCACTCCAGCAGCTCTACGCGATCATCCGCCTCCAGCACGTCACGCAAAGAATCTTCTTCACGCCAGCGCCCGCGACCGGCAGCCAACGCCAGGAGATGCAAATCATGATTTCCCAGCACCGTGTGTGCTCTCTCGCCCAACCCGATCACGAAACGCAGCACCTCGGCAGAACGCGGACCACGATTGACCAAATCACCCGTAAACCACAACTCGTCGCGTGCGCGACGGAACCCGATCTTGGCCAGCAGCGCATACAATGAATCTGCGCAGCCCTGAATGTCACCTATCGCATACACTCCCATCGCCTTAAGCCGAGGCCAGCACGCGGCGCATCTGTTGGGTCGCCTCCACCAGCGCATCAATATTACCCACCTCGCGCGCCGAGTGTCCCGCGTCCGCCACAATGGTCACCCGCGCCTCAGGCCAGCGACCGCGCAGCTCCCACGCGTTCTGCAGCGGACAGATGATGTCGTAACGCCCATGAACGATATATCCCGGAATCCCCTGCAGGCGATCGGCATCACGCAGTATTTGCTCCGGCTCGAGAAAGCTGTCATGCATAAAATAATGCGCCTCGATGCGCGCCAGGCTCAACGCAACATGCGGGTCGCCAAAATGCTCTACCACCACCCGCTGCTGGTGCAGCGTCGACGTCCGGCCTTCCCAAGTCGACCATGCCTTGGCCGACGCCATGCGCCCTACTTCATCGCTGCCAACGAGCAGCCGATAATGCGCGCGCAACAAGTCACCCCGCTCCAGCTCGGCGATCGGAGCAATGAAGTCTTCCCAGTAGTCAGGGAAAATTCTGTTCGCACCCTCCTGATAAAACCAGCGGATTTCCCACGGCCGGCAGAGAAATATCCCGCGCAGCACGAGGCCGCTGACACGCGCCGGATGAGTTTCCGCATACACCAGACTCAAAGTCGAACCCCAGGATCCACCAAACAAAACCCATTGCTTCACGCCTAGAAAATCGCGGATCGCCTCCATGTCCTCGACCAGCTTCTGCGTCGTGTTGCCTTCCAGCGAAGCATGCGGCTTCGAGCGCCCCGCCCCACGCTGGTCGAATAAAATGATGCGATAGGCGGTCGGATCAAAGTAACAACGATGATAGTCCTCGCAACCGGAGCCCGGACCGCCGTGCACGAAGAGCACAGGAATGCCGCGCGGATTTCCCGATTCCTCAACGTACAGTACGTGCCCATCGGACACCGGCAAATGGTGAACCGCGTTAGGTCGGATATCTGGGAAAAGCTTGTGCATAGTGGCCCGCTGGTGACCTTAGGAAGAATTCGAATTTTCTAGGCTAGCGCGATGAATCAGGCCAGCCAGCCCTTCATTAAACGTCACCCAAGCATGATAGGGTTGAAGGTCCTTGTAGACCACCGGACGCATCGCTTGTTCATCCATCCCGCTTTGTCTGCAGCGCGCCACGGAATTCGACAACGCTGCCAGGTAAGCCCGATACGTCAGCGCAACCTCACGGCCGCCCGGATCGCCATGGCCGGGAACAAAATAGACCGCGTCACTCTTAAGTGCGCTATCGATGGCGCTCATGTTGCCCTGCAAGCTGCCCTCATCGGGGTCCGCCGCCCTTTGTGCGAGCACCACATCACCCAGGAATATCGCTTTTGCCTCTCGCACTTCAAGCATAATGTCATTGTCAGTGGCGGCTAGCGCCGGATGAAATACAACAAAATGCCAGCCGCCCAGCGCCAACGTATCGCCCGCCTCGACAGCCAGGTCCGGCGTCACAATCTGTGTCCCCTTTACCGCGCCGTCGGTCAGGCGATTGAGTCGCGCGATCCAGCGTTTTCCCTCAGCCGGCGCCTTGGCCATCATGTGCGCATCGGCGTAAATGACGACCCTCGGATAGGCCGCCCGGATCGCTTGATTTCCGAGCCAATGATCTCCGCGCACACTGGTGTCAAAAATGCCAATGACCGGCTCGCTCGTTACGGAGCGAATCTTGCCGAGCAACAACTCGCCAACCTGCACGCTGCTGCCTGGATCGACGACGATGACGCCGCGAGGCGCAACGATGAACCCAGAATTGCCTTCAAAGCCCTGGTTTTGCCGATTCGGCAGTTCATTTGGGCCGCGCAGCACATAAACCGACTTGGCAATCTCAACGAGCGGATAGACACCCTTGATTGCCGGTGCCTTGCGGCTGCACCCGACAACCGTTATCGCCACCAAACCCGCTGCCATACACAATTGCAACTTCTTCATTTCACCTCCAAAACTGGAACACCCGACAAGCTGTCGCCGCCCAAAACGATTGCCCGCTGACTACTATTTCGTACCCAGGGCCTCACCAAAGGCGACGCTCAGCATGCTGATTGCGCCGAGCTCGACACCATCCGTTAACACACGCAATCCATCCGTCGGTCGCCGCAGCGCCACGATATAAACAAGCGGCAAATAATGTTCCAGCGTTGGAACGCTGAGCGCCGCAGCACTACCCAGCTGTTCTAGATGCAGCAGCGCATTGTCGTCGTTAGCGGCCAGCCGACCTCGAACAGTAGCGTTGAATTCACTGGCCCACGGTCTCGCAGCCGCATCCCCCGCCCAGTCTACGGCCCCGAGGTTATGGACAACGTTCCCACTTCCCATCAACAGCACACCCTCGTCGCGCAATGGCGCTAGCCGTTGCGCCATCCGATAGTGATACTCGGGCGGTTGCGTCGCGTCGATACTAAGTTGTATCACCGGAATATCGGCCTGCGGATAGACATGCACAAGTATCGACCAGGCGCCGTGATCCAGACCCCACTCCTTCGTGTCCTCAAGCACGTTGACCGGCGCAAGCAAACTCTTCACTCGCGCTGCCAAGGCCGGGCTGCCGGCGGCTGGATAGCGAACTTCGTAGAGTGCCTGGGGAAAGCCTCCGAAATCATGAATCGTACGCGGCTGTGCCATGGCTGTTACCGCGGTTCCCCTAGTGAACCAGTGCGCGGAAACGCAAACTATGCCGGTAGGTTTACCCGTTTCAACACCGAACCTCTCCCAGGCCAGGGTATGCTGGTTTTTCTCCAAGGTGTTCATGGGACTGCCGTGACCAAAAAAAGCCACAGGCATGGTGCCCGATACCTTCCCCGCTATCGCCATCCGCCCGCACCTCCTTTCTTCACTTAGCGCCAAAAGATCGCCCAGACCGCCGCTCTTGCGAGCGCCCGCTTGGCCCACCCCGGCACCGGCTTTCGAGACCACGCACGATTCCAGTATAATACAGGGTTTTTCGCTTCCGACGCCTTTCGCAACGCGATCCATCCGCGCCAAACACGCACTGCGGGAAGGGAGGAAGCGAGCCCGCACCCGGCCTCGCCGGCCGCGGCCAGCACCGAGGAAACAAAGGCATGTACAACGGTTCACTGGTTGACGAAGTCAACCGCAGGCGAACTTTCGCGATCATCTCCCATCCGGATGCGGGCAAAACCACGCTTACCGAAAAACTTCTTCTGTTTGGCGGCGCGATCCAGCTCGCCGGAACGGTAAAAGGGCGCAAAGCAGCGCGCCACGCCACCTCTGATTGGATGGAATTGGAGAAACAGCGCGGTATCTCCGTAACCTCTTCGGTTATGCAGTTCCCCTATCGCGACAAGATCGTCAATTTGCTGGACACACCCGGCCACGAGGACTTCTCGGAAGATACCTACCGTACTCTCACAGCGGTCGATTCCGCCCTCATGGTGATCGATATCGCCAAGGGTGTGGAAGAGCGCACCATCAAGCTGATGGAAATCTGCCGTCTGCGCACCACACCCATCACCACATTCATCAACAAGCTCGACCGCGAAGGCCGTGACCCCATGGAAGTGCTGGACGAAGTCGAGCGCGTGCTCAAAATCCAGTGCGCACCGGTAACCTGGCCTATCGGCATGGGCAAACGTTTTCGCGGCATCTACCACCTGCACGACGAATGTGTGCACCTCTACTCACCGCACCACGGCGGGCGCATCAACGCTGGCGAGGTCATCCACGACTTGGATAATCCACGTCTGGATGAGGTATTGGGAGAACAGGCTGCGGAACTGCGCGCCGAGGTAGCTCTAGTGCGTGGAGCCAGCCATGCATTCGATCGGGCGGCCTACTTGGCAGGAAAACAAACCCCGGTATTTTTCGGTTCGGCGATCAACAATTTCGGCGTGCAAGAACTGCTCGACAGCTTTGTCGAGGTGGCTCCTGCTCCGCAACCGCGCGACGGCGGGCGCATCGTGAATGCCGACGAACCCAGCTTCAGCGGCTTCGTCTTCAAGATCCAGGCCAATATGGATCCCAACCATCGTGATCGGATCGCATTCGTGCGCGTATGTTCCGGCAAGTACACTCCTGGCATGAAACTGTTTCACGTACGCATCGGGCGCGAAGTGATTGTCTCCAATGCCATCACTTTCATGGCGCAGGAGCGAGTGGCGGCCGCGGAAGCCTATGCAGGCGACATTATCGGTCTGCACAATCACGGCACCATGCGCATCGGGGACACTTTTACGCAGAAAGAAGTCCTCAAATTCAGCGGAATCCCGAATTTCGCACCGGAAATCTTTCGCCGCGCGCAGATTCGCAATCCAATGAAGACCAAGGCGCTGCAGAAGGGCCTGGACCAGTTAACCGAAGAAGGCGCTACCCAGTTGTTTCGGCCGCTGGCGAGCAACGACCTGATACTGGGTGCGGTAGGGACTTTGCAGTTCGACGTCGTTGCACACCGCCTGCAGAACGAGTATGGCGTGGATGCGGTGTTTGAACCCGTGGCGGTACAGAGTGCCCGCTGGGTCGCATGCCGCGACGCTAAAACCTTGGCGGAATTTGAAAATAAGTTGCGCGACCACCTGGCGCGCGATAGCGCCGGTGAACTTGCCTATCTAGCGCCTTCGCGCGTCAATCTGCAGCTGACCATGGAAAGATGGCCGCAGGTGGATTTCCACACGACACGCGAACAAAGCTAAATAGGACCGCCGCGCAGGGCGAAAAGTGCGCAAACGCTCAAAGCCCTGCGATTGCCTGGCGACCTAGCTCGCGGCGCTGGCGCGTTCCGCGCGTTTGCGGTCGGTTTCCTTGAGATGCCGCTTACGCAAGCGAATGTGGTTTGGCGTCACCTCTACAAGTTCATCGTCCTCGATGAACTCCAGTGCCCGCTCCAGCGTCAGCTGAATCGGTGGCGTCAGGATGATGGCATCATCCGAACCGGAGGCGCGGACATTGGTCAGCTGCTTTCCCTTCATGGCGTTGACCACGAGATCATTGTCGCGTGTGTGGATGCCGATAATCATGCCCTCGTACATCTCCTCTCCCGGGGAAATGAACATGCGACCGCGCTCCTGCAGGTTCCACAGTGCGTAGGCGACGCTGGTGCCGACACCGTTCGAAATGAGCACACCGTTCACGCGTCCGCCCATTTCGCCCTTCTTCATCGCAGCGTAGTGATCAAACACGTGGTAGATCAACCCGCTGCCGGCGGTGGCTGTCAGAAACTCCGTTTGAAATCCAATTAGACCACGCGCCGGAATCATGTACTCCAGGCGCACGCGTCCTTTGCCATCCGGCTCCATGTTAAGCAAGTCGCCCTTACGCGATCCGAGCTTTTCCATGACCGCGCCCTGATGCTGGCTTTCGACATCTACCGTCAGCAATTCGTAAGGCTCCTGCTTTTCGCCGTCCACTTCCTTAATAATTACTTGTGGTCGCGAAACGCCGAGCTCGTAGCCCTCGCGGCGCATGTTTTCGATGAGAATCCCAAGATGCAGCTCGCCGCGGCCGGAAACGCGAAATTTGTCCGGGCTGCCGGTGTCCTCAACGCGCAGCGCCACGTTGGTGATCAACTCACGCTGGAGGCGTTCGCGCAACTGACGGCTGGTGACGTATTTGCCGTCCTGGCCTGCAAACGGCGAATTATTGACCTCAAACGACATGGTTACAGTCGGTTCGTCCACCGACAAAGGCGGCAGAGCCACGACGTTTGCCGGGTCGCAAAACGTGTCGGAAATGTGCGGTGCGTCGATCCCGGTTATGGCAACAATATCGCCGGCAGAGGCGGATTCCACTTCCAGGCGCTCGAGCCCCATGAAACCGAGCACCTGCAATACCTTGGCCGAGCGCGTCTTGCCCGCCGCATCGATCACGGCAATCTGCTGGTTGGGTTTGACGACCCCGCGGGAAATGCGCCCCACGGCGATGGCGCCGACATAGCTCGAATAGTCGAGGCTAGACACCTGCATCTGAAAGGGCCCATCCAGGTCCACATCCGGCGCCGGCACGTGCTTGATGATCGTTTCAAACAGCGGTGTCATGTCGCCGTCGCGCACGTCCGGCTCGAGCCCGGCATAACCATTGAGCGCAGAGGCATAAACAACCGGAAAATCCAGCTGTTCCTCCGTGGCCCCCAGCTTGTCAAAAAGATCGAAAGTCTGGTCGAGCACCCAGTTGGGGCGGGCGCCGGGGCGGTCAACCTTGTTGATCACCACTATCGGCTTCAATCCCTGCGCGAAAGCCTTGCGCGTCACAAAGCGGGTCTGCGGCATGGGCCCGTCCATGGCATCCACGAGCAGGAGAACTGAGTCCACCATCGAAAGCACGCGCTCGACCTCACCACCAAAGTCGGCGTGTCCCGGGGTGTCGATAATATTGATGCGATAGTCCTGCCAGCGTATGGCCGTGTTCTTGGCCAGAATGGTGATGCCGCGCTCCTTTTCCAGATCATTCGAATCCATGATTCGAGTGCCAACCTGTTGGTGCGCGGCAAAGGTGCCGGACTGCTGCAGCAGTTTGTCCACAAGTGTGGTTTTGCCATGATCGACATGAGCGATGATGGCTATATTGCGCAATTTTTGTATCACGTGAAGTTCCAGAATTACCGCAAAAAGGGCGAGAATTATACATGAATTGGGTGGAAACACGACTGTTGCTGCAATCCCAGGGAAATCGGCCAATATCAGGCCGTTTGCGCGGCAACCTGTACGCCGCCATCCCGGCCGACCTCAGTGTTTCATCCAGATTTCATAGGTATACAGCACCACTTCGATCACGATCAGTATCACGATATACCACTCAACCCGCAGCATGCGACGGTTGTGTAGCAGGTTGAGAGTGGTCTGCGCGGTGTTTGAAATTAACGCAAGTTTGCGCTCAAGCACGGTATTGCGCTCGCGCAGCTCGTATTCCGTTTCAAGCCGCAGATATAGCCTTTCGAGGTCAGGTTGGTCCCAGAGCAGGTCGGGTTTGTCCTGAATTTCCACGCGCCCAATCATCCTTGCCTGCACCAGCAGGGTCCCGCCGATATGTCGCAGCAAGCTTTTGAGGATGCGCGCGCCGCCCCCTTCGCGCTCGATCTGCTGAGCCAACGGCTCTATGACGTCGAAAGCTCCGGCCATCGTTGCTTCATAGCGCTGCAAGGCGACGCTTCTTGCAAGCACAATAGCAATGACTTTGAGGCGCGGTAGGCTCAGGTCGGAAACGCCGATGCCGTCGGCGACCGCGCCTTGTGACTGAGCGTTGCTTACGAATATGCGTGTGTCTTCAGTTTCCAGGCGGACTAGCGGCCTTTCCATGCGCGGACGAAGCTCTTCAAGGAACACCTTCTGTTCGGAATCGCTCAGATTGAACAGCACCACGGCACCGTAGCGGAAAAGCATGGCGAGGCCGCTCGCACCCGCCGGTACCGCCAGGGGCGCATACTCAAGCGGGCTTTCGTACAAGCCGCGCAGGTGAAGTCGTTCGCTTACCAGGTAGGCGCGCACCGTCACCGGTGTGTCGCCGGCCAGTTGTGCTCCGAACTCCGTTGGAATGGGAACAACCGTCTTCGAGTTTTGCACCAACGCCCCTCGCCTCAATAGCTGCTGCGGGGAACATCTAGCTTGGCCGGCCCTTGCCTGATTCAGGCGGACATGGGGCAAGCGGCCGGCCGCCGAGATCAGTTCAGATAGTGCGACGCTTTTGCTGAGTAGACCGAAGTACATTCGCTTGACGGTGGGGTACGCTCTACCGATAACAGCGAACCATTGCCAAGCGTGTTCTTGATCTGCACGGCCGACTGATAGATTGGGCTCGTCGTGGGGATATAGCAATAAAAATACCGTCCGGACGCATCCTGCCCATAGAAGTAAAGCAGTCCGCCAGCATATCCGCCTGCGCCAATATAAGTGCTCACCGTGGTCGGCGCGTTATTGAAGCGATTGTTGAAAGTGCCATACATATAGGTCGCATTTGGGTCGACATAAACGTAACCCGGCACGTAATCGCCCTGTGCCCAAACCTGGCCCGAAAATACGCCGCAAACCAGCGCCAGCGCCAGGAGAGATTTCTTCATGTTTGTTGTCTCCTTCGAGATTGCCCTGCATGCCGGCTCCACTCCGGCCTAAAGCGAAGGCAACGATCCTACCGGTTTCAGCTGCTGGCTGTTAATTGCACCGAAAATCTTCTCCAGCAACTCCACCCTTTGTGCTTCCGATAACTTGGACGCGTTTCTAAGCAGCGCACTGCTGTCATCATTGGTCCAGACACCGCTCGCGATCGCCTGGTCAACTACAATATTAGACTGTTGCGCGGCCTGAATACTGGCGGCACTTGGCCGGCGCGAACCCTCAGTCGGCTGAAAATTGCCCTGCGGCAGTGTGTTCTTCGCTTCGGCGAGCTTCGCGAGATACGGTGCCAGTTCCTGCTTCAGCACCGAATCGACAGCTTGGCGCAACACCTCTTCCTGAGGAATTTTGGCGGCGAACATGATGCTATTCGGGTCCACCGCGGGGACAATCACCTTGCTACTACTGGCAATCTTGGGCGCGGCGGTCGCCGGTGGCGGGATTTTCATCCACAGCACCGCAAACCCGGTAATCTGCACCAGAATCACTGCGACCAGCAGAATTTTGAACTGCCCCGAATCCAATTGCCTCGCTCCCCCGCGTCGCACCTTCTTCCGGGGTCGACGTCGACAAGGTCCCTAATCCGAGTGTACACCGCAATATTGATGCCGGCTAATCCGGGTTTGGGGGGTACAGCAGCGAAAAACATGCCGTGCGACCACCAAACCGGACGTCTTAATCGGTGGCTTACCCCGACTACAGCCCGAGCCGCTCCCAGATGGTACTTGTTGGCCCCGCCCGGTTGAGGGTGTAGAAATGCAGGCCCGGCGCACCAGCGCCGAGCAGTCTGTCACAAAGTTCGGTGGTTACCTCAAGTCCAAAGGCACGAATCGCCTCCACATCATCGCCGTAGCCCTCCAGCCTGCGTCGTATCCAGCGCGGAATCTCCGCACCACAGGCGTCCGAGAAGCGCGCCAGCTGCTTGAAGTTCGTGATCGGCATGATGCCGGGAACGATGGCGATATCGAGCCCCATCGATTCACAGTCCTCGACGAAACGAAAATACGCGTCCGGGTTGTAGAAATACTGCGTAATGGCCGAGTTGGCACCGGCCTGCACTTTGCGCCGGAAATTGGCCAGATCACTTTGAGCATCAGTTGCCTGAGGATGGAACTCCGGATACGCGGCTACCTCGATGTGGAAGTGATCTCCGGTTTCGGCGCGGATAAATTCCACCAATTCGTTGGCATACCGCAAATCGCCGGCCGCGCCGCTCCCGGACGGAAGATCCCCGCGCAGCGCCACTATATGACGGACTCCCAAGGCTTTGTAGCTTTGCAGAATCTGGCGCAGATTCTCGCGCGTAGAGCCGATGCAAGAAATATGCGGTGCCGCCTCCAGTCCGTTTTCGCGCAGTTCCTTGACTGTGGCGTATGTCCCCTCTCGGGTGCTGCCGCCGGCGCCGAAGGTGACGGACATGAAACGCGGATTGAGCTGCGCCAGCTGTGCGGCCGCTGCGCGCAGGGTGACTCTTCCGTCTTCCGTGCGCGGCGGGAAGAACTCAAAGCTAAAAGTGCGTACGCGCTTTTTTTGCGATTCCATGGTTTCGAATCCGGAACAGGGAATCCCCGCGATGTGCCTTCCGGCCGGATAGCGCCGGCTCGGAGCAGCTTTTACGGCCCCTGTTTCCGTTATCAGTACCGGTAGTGATCGGCCTTGTACGGACCGTCGATGGGCACGTTAATGTAGTGCGCCTGCTCGCGTGACAGCTGGGTCAAGTGTGCGCCGATCTTCTTTAAATGCAGGCGCGCGACCTTTTCGTCCAGCTTCTTTGGCAGGGTGTAGACCTGCTTCGTGTAGGAACCGGTATTGTTGAAAAGCTCCATTTGCGCGATGGTCTGATTCGAAAATGATGCCGACATCACGAAGCTCGGATGGCCGGTGGCGCACCCCAGGTTCACGAGACGCCCCTTGGCCAACACGATGATCTTCTTTCCATCAGGGAAGGTGACATGATCAACCTGTGGCTTGATCTCCTCCCAGCCATAGCTCTCCAGGGAAGCGATGTCGATTTCTGAATCGAAGTGGCCGATGTTGCAGACAATTGCTTCGTTTTTCATGGCCTGCATGTGGGCGTGGGAAATGACACCCACGTTGCCGGTGGCAGTGACGAAAATGTCACCAATCGCGGCGGCCTCTTCCATGGTGACCACACGATAACCTTCCATTGCCGCTTGCAGCGCGCAGATGGGATCGATTTCCGTCACCCACACGGTCGCGCCCATGCCGCGAAACGCTTGCGCGCATCCCTTGCCGACATCGCCGTAGCCAAGTACCACGCAAATCTTGCCTGCGATCATCACATCGGTGGCGCGCTTGATGCCGTCGATCAGGGATTCGCGGCAGCCATACAGGTTGTCAAATTTGGACTTGGTAACGGAATCGTTAACGTTCATGGCCGGAAATAGGAGCTCACCGCGCTCCTTCATCTGATACAGGCGATGCACGCCGGTGGTAGTCTCTTCGGTTACGCCCCGAATACCGGCCGCTATTCTGGTCCATTTCTTCGGATCGCTGGCCAGGCTGCTTTTCAGCAACGCCAGAAATACTTTCCATTCCTCGTTGGCATTCGCTCCGGCTTCCGCAACTTTGGCCACTTTCTCGAATTCCACACCGCGGTGTACCAGCATGGTCGCATCGCCGCCATCATCGAGAATCATGTTGGGCCCGTCCCCGTTCGGCCAGGTGAGCGCCTGTTCGGTGCACCACCAGTATTCCTGCAGGGTTTCCCCTTTCCAGGCGAAGACGGGGACTCCGGACGCGGCAATTGCGGACGCGGCGTGGTCCTGAGTGGAAAAGATGTTGCACGAGGCCCAGCGCACCTGCGCACCCAAGGTGGTGAGCGTTTCAATAAGTACGGCAGTCTGGATGGTCATGTGAAGGGAGCCGGAAATACGCGCCCCCTTGAGCGGCTGCTGCGCTGCATATTCTTCGCGCAGCGCCATGAGACCTGGCATCTCGGTCTCGGCGATTTCGATTTCCTTCCGACCCCAGGAGGCCAGATTGATATCTGCGACCTTGTAATCCTTGAACTTCGAGTTGACGACGGCGCTCATTATGCATACTCCACGATGAAGGAGCGCCGTTATCTTGACTGACGTCCCCCACGAGCCTGGCCCCGGCCGGCCGGCCGCGGGTCGCAACGCTCCTCGCAGAGCAACGCCTCGCCGCGAATGCCGCGGCGACTAACTTTTTCCCCTATCGCAGGTCGCAACCGCTCCCACAGATGAACCGGTAGGACGCTGAAGCGTCTGCACGCCTCGAGTCCGCGCGCGCGGTTATGCCCTGGCTGCGGATTTCTCCTTGATACCTGCTGCATGGCGCAGTTCTTCGGCCTTGTCGGTACGCTCCCAGCCGAAGCCGGCCTCAGTACGGCCGAAATGACCATATGCCGCGGTCGGCAGATAGACCGGGCGCAGCAGGTCCAGCATCTGCACGATACCTTTCGGGCGAAGGTCAAACAGCGCCTGAACCAATTCCGCGATTTTCGCGTCGGGCAGCTTGCCTGTACCGAAGGTGTCTACGTGAACCGAAACCGGTCGCGCGATGCCGATGGCGTAAGCTAACTGTATCTCGCAGCGATCAGCCAGCCCGGCGGCGACCACGTTCTTTGCCACATACCTTCCGGCATAAGCTGCAGAGCGATCTACCTTGGAAGGATCCTTGCCGGAAAATGCGCCGCCGCCGTGGCGCGCCATGCCGCCATAGGTGTCGACGATGATCTTGCGCCCGGTCAGCCCGGCGTCGCCGACCGGACCGCCGATCTCGAACGCACCAGTCGGGTTGATGAAATACTTAGTATCTTTGCCAAGCCATTCCTTGGGTAAAACCGGCTTTACGATCTCCTCAATCACTGCTTCCTTGAGAGTTTCATATTTGACGCCCGGGGCATGCTGAGTCGAAAGCACTACCGCATCAATACCGGACGGCTTGCCATCCACGTATCGGACCGTCACCTGGGACTTTGCATCCGGCCTCAGCCAGGTCAGTTTTCCGCTCTTGCGTACTTCCGACTGACGCCGGACGAGGCGCTGCGCTAGGGTAATTGGCATCGGCATCAGCACGTCCGTTTCGTTGGAGGCATAACCAAACATTAGCCCCTGGTCGCCGGCGCCCTGTTCCAGATCAAGCCCCGTGCCTTCATCCACGCCCTGGGCAATGTGCGGTGACTGTTTGCCGATCACCGTCAGCACCGTGCAGCTGTCCGGTCCAAAACCCATCTCGTCCGTGTACCCGATAGAGCGGATGACTTCTCGCGCGACCTTGTCGAAATCAATCACCGCGTTGGTCGTGA